>JAPPLF010000048.1 GCA_028874215.1 Acidobacteriota bacterium | reverse complement strand
CGTCGCCGACACCCCATCCCCCAACTGGACGGAGTGCTGTATTCCCTGCGTCCACGGATGTAATCTCGTAAGTGTTGAAATAATTATAGTTATTATCTGTTCTCCCGAACAGATTCCCTCATTACATCCCACGTTCTAAACGGGATTCCATTCGACCGTATCGGAGGTCCGTGGACTCCATGGACGGGTTTCGAGCTTCAACTCCAGATCAAGCCGCCAAGCGTGGAGGTCGGTGAAGCGCACCCGGTGTATGCCCATGCATCTTTTCCATTCTGGATCCGGGTTCTTCGCCGTGGGAGGAATCGCACGACGGCTCCAGAGAGAACCACCGAATCTCTATTCTTTCCCGCAGGGAGTCCGTTAATTTCAGTTAACGGATGCTCTCCAGGGCCTTGCCGACTCCGGGGGGCCGAGGGGCTCCAGAGCGAAAACCCATTTCAGCCAGTTCTGAGATTCTGACCCTGAGTCTCAGCGAAGAAAAAAGACAGGGTAATGGAATCCGACAATGAGCCCCTCCTGGATAAGGATGGGATGGGTTGTGTCCACGTTTCCTCCTGAGTAAGCTTCCCACCGTCGCCAAGTTCAGGCGTGCATCATCCTGACTATTCGAATGAGGAAGAGCAGCGTTCCCATGAAGAAACTCTACGGCTGGTTGGGGATGGGGTTTCTGTTGTCCACCCTGCCTGCAGCGCCAAGATCAATGCCGCCGCTGGAGAACGAGCCTCCCTCCGGCGACTCGATCCAACACCAGACGTCGTCCGGGACAACGCTCTACTTTCCCGACTACGTGGATGGAGGTGGTTGGTCCATACAGCTGGCGCTCAGCAATCTGGACCCAAGCCGGAACGCACCGGTGGTCGTGACCGCCTACGACCCCCAAGGCCAGAGGGTTTCGGGGCTCTTCGAATCTGGGACCCGCTTCGAGATTCCGGCTCGGGGCAGCCGAGTCTTGAGAAGCACCGGAGCGGGCGCGATCCGGCGGGGCTGGATCGAGGTCAAGAGCGAGACCGCTTCAGTCCGGGGGTTGTTGACCTATCGAGACGCCGGAACCGGGGTCGAGGTCGGCGTCGAACCGGGACGGCTGAGAGATCACTTCGCATTGTTCGTCGAGGAGTCGAGCAGCATCGGCACCGGCTTGGCGATCTTCAAGCCGGAGGCTTCCTCTGAGATCGAGTTTCGAATCCGTGATGAAGCGGGAATGGACCCGCATGGCGACGCTCTGACCCGGGGAGATTTCCAACAACGAGCTTGGACTCTTCCGGAATGGTTCCAGGGGACCGATCCGGAGATTCTCAGGGATTTTCGAGGCCTTCTGTTTTTGCGAACGGCAGTTCGCTCTTCGTTCGCACCGCTTGGGCTGCGCTTCGGGAAGCGGCAGGGTTCGCTCTCGGCAGTCCCGGTGATCCCGATCATGGGAGGAACGGAGGGCCAAAATTCTTCGCATTCGTCCCAGGCTGCGGATCCACTTTACTTTCCCGACTACGTGGAGGGAGAAGGATGGTCGGTGCAGCTGGTGCTCGGCAACCTCAACCCGGATCGGAGCGCTCCGGTCGTCGTCGAAGTCTACGATTCAACAGGCCAATCCGTTTCGCGGTTCTTCGACTCCGAGAACAGTTTCGAGATTCCGGCCTTAGGCAGTCGGCTTTTGAGAAGCGCTGGCGGGGGAATGATCCGGCGGGGCTGGATCGAGGTCAAGAGCGATCCGGTCGTGGTCGCTGGATTGCTGACTTACAGGAATTCCCTGACGGGGATCGAGGTGGGCGTCGATCCGGTCGAATTGGGAGATCATTTTGCGCTGTTCGTCGAAGAATCGACCGACATCGGCACCGGACTGGCCATCTTGAAACCGGATTCATCCTCCGAGCTCGAACTCCGCCTCAGGGACGAAGAGGGGAGAGATCCTCTAGAAGGGTCGGTCATCCCCGGAGAGGGCTTTCACCAACGAGCACGAACCATCCCGGAGTGGTTCGATGTGGAGGGAGTCGATCAAGGATTTCTTAGGGACTTTCGGGGGCTTTTGTTCCTGCGGGCGGCGGATGACTCCTCCTTCGCCCCCGTCGGGCTGCGCTTCGGGAAGCGGCAGGGTTCGCTCTCGGCGGTCCCGGTAATCCCGCTGCCCAGCGGTGGCGATGACCTCGACACCCTGCTAGACGGCGTGGCCGAGATTGCCTCTCCGGGTGTCCCCGGTCTGTTGTGCGTCTACGGCCCCGAGGCCCTCCCGGTGATCGTCGGTGCACCGCGCGACGATGCCTCGGCCGGGGTGCGTGCGCCGGTCGTCGCCGCCGCCCGTTGGCAGGACGGCCGCGTCGTCGCGCTGGGTCACGATGGTTATTTCGTCCGCAGCACGCTTGAGACGGCGGATACAGGAAGCCTGATGATGAACGCGTTTCATTGGGCCGCCGGGGAGACCGCTTCCGCACGTCCCCGCATCGGTGTTGTAGGGGCTTCCGAGTTGCGTGCCTGGCTGACGGAGACCGGACACGATGCCGTCGCAGTCGGGCTGACACCTGAGTCGCTGCGAACGGTCGATGTCGTTGCGGTGAAAATGTGGAATCAAAGTGATCCGGAAATCGAAGCGCTGTCAACTTTCGTGCGCGGCCATGGCGGTCTCGTGACGGTCTCCGTCGGTTGGGCCTGGGCACGGTATTTGCACCCGGACAGAGATCTCGTCACCGACCACCCTGGAAATCGGCTGCTCGCGCCCGTCGGCATACAGTGGGCTGACGACTATCTTTCACGCACGTCACCGAAGGGCTATGCCGTCGACGGACAGCCCCATGACCTGACCCATGCCGGCTCGGCGCTCGATGCGGCTGAGGCACACGTAGCCGGCAGACGCACACTGACCCAACCGGAGATTGACCAAGCGCTCGACAGCCTGTTGCGTACCGCCCGCTCCCTGCCTCCCGACGACACACTGCTTGCGCCACGCCTGACCAGGCTGGCCGAAAATGCCGACTGGCCCTCGGCGGAGCGACCGGTGAGGAGGGCCGATGTGATTGACCGAGTGGCCGCTGCGTTTTTCGCGATCGAGCATCGCCGCACTCCCCCCGAGTCCGTGCATGAGCATCCTGCAGCCGCCGACTTCCCCGGCTCCGTCCCGGACGACGCCACGCGCCACACGCGTAACCTCACCATCGACACCACCGTGCCCCGTTGGCACTCCACTGGCCTTTACGCCGCTCCGGGCGAGTTGGTCACGGTGACGGTGCCGGCCGAGGCGGCCGAGGCCGGCGGTTTCCATGTGCGTGTGGGCGCCCACACTGACGGCATCTGGCCGCGGCCCGAGTGGAAGCGAATGCCCGAGATCAGTCGCCATTTTGCCATCTCTGAGACGATGACCCGTGTCGCCAATGCTTTCGGCGGTATGATCTACCTTGAAGTTCCGGACGACGCGGACCTGGGGAGCATCGCCGTTAAGATCGAGGGTGCCGTGGCGGCGCCCCGATTCGTGCTGGGCGAGACGGATCCGGCCGCGTGGCGCAACGAGATCCGCCATGCGCCCGCACCGTGGGCGGAGATCGTGGGCCGGAACATGATCGTCACGACGGACGCAAGCGAGGTGCGCGGCCTCGACGATCCAGTAGCCGTAGCAGAAACCTGGGACCGTGTGCTCGACCTGAGCGCGGAGCTGGCCGCCTGGCTGGCGTCTGCCCGCTCAAGCCCGGAGCGGTTCGTCGTCGATCGGCAGATTTCGCATGGCTACATGCACGCTGGCTATCCCCTGATGGCCCATCTGGACCAGCAGGCCAACCTGGTGAATGCGGAACGCCTGAGCTCAGACGGCAACTGGGGCTTCTTCCACGAGGTGGGCCACAATCACCAGAGCGCCGACTGGACATTCGATGGCACGGTCGAGGTGACCGTCAACCTGTTCACGCTCTACGTCTACGAGTTCCTGTGCGGGATCCCTCCGACCGAGCGCTGGCGCGGATCCCACCTCTCCCGGGCCGAGTGGATGGCACTCTACGACTTCGATGATCCGGACTTCGAGCTGTGGAAGCGCGAGCCGTTCCTGGCTCTGATCATGTATGCGCAGATGCAGCAGGCATTTGGCTGGGACGCCTACCGGCAGGTATTCACCACATACCGAGCTCTATCGAACGAGGAGCGGCCGAAGAACGATGATGAGAAGCGTGACCAGTGGCTGGTGCGCTTTTCACAACAGGTGGGCCGCAACCTCGGCCCGTTCTTCGAGACTTGGGGTGTCCCGACATCGCAAGCAGCGCGGGACTCGATCAACGACCTGCCGGCGTGGATGCCACCCGGCTTTCCGCCGGCGCGTTAGGAGTAATCTCCTTCAGTCGCGGCGAACGGAGAATACCGAGGTGTCAGGGACGCACACTAGATTACGATAAAGTATATTATCGTTCCCTGAGCCGATCCCAGAGGGGCGGTCGCTTTTTCCCGCCGGCGAGCCGCCGCCTCTGGACGCGCGAGCCACGCTTGGAGGCAAGCTCGCCTAACCGGGGTTTTGTCCCCTGGAGGCAGCGCCGGTAGAAGTCCTCGACCCTCACTAACTGTGACTCGTTCTTTCGTTTCTTGCTCTCCGCCAGTCTGTTGGATCTCCTCCGTGCTGTCCAGTTCGCCGTTGCGCGGGCGGGGCCTGGAGGTCGCTCAGAGGCCTATACCCTAACCCTTCATTATCCCGAGATCGGCCAACGTAGGCCTTCTACGGACGTCTTTTTTCTCCGGATCCGGTCGACTGCGGGACAGGATCCGCGAGCCCGCCGCTCACATCCCATCGTCTTCGCCCCACTGTGCGGGGGGAGTTGGAGCCGAGTCCTTGAAGCCAGATCCAGATGTTCTCGGCGGAGGCCGGTTCCTGATGGACGCTCTCTCCTTTTATCCCCCAGTAGGTCTTGGTACAGGCCTTCCCGCAGGGATATTTTGGACGGGAGCGACCCCCCCAGGCGATGGCACGGAGAGTGCACATCAGCCTGCCCCCACAGTGCCGATCCGGGAGGCAAAAAGGGGGGGTCGCTCCCGTCCACCTCCGCTTTCCCCGAGCGGCACCGCCGAGCCGCGAGGCGATCCGTAACCCGAACGGGGACATCAGGTTAGAGAAAAGTCGCCGTGCACGTCGAAGAGCACTCATTGTGCACATGCCCCGCGTTGTCTCATGTGCACTCCCCGATCGGCACGGAACGCCACTTTTCAGCGGTCAGGATCGACCCTCCCGAAAGTCGGCTCGAACGCCATATCACGAAGCCTGTCGGGAGGACGACCACGGCGGAGGCGACGAAAAACAGGGACAGAAACGAGCACAGGACAGGATGCCGAGACCGGACAGAGTCAAAGATCTCTCCCGGAACGTCTTCATGGGGATCGTCCTCCTTGCTTCGGTAGCCGGTAGGATCGGCTCCGAACCTGTTCCGTCCGGGCCGCCAAGCGGAGATCAGTCGAAAAACGCAAAATCTTCGGTGTTGTGGAACGGGAACCGCTGAGCTCCCAGTGAGTCCTCGACTCCCAGGTACCGGCGCAGAGCCTTGTGAACGTGCTTCGGGTAGACGATGGTTCCATTGGCGTCGTCGCGCTGTAGCGTCCTCGGGTTGATCCTGTGCGCAAAGTGCAGGGCGTCGGTCTCGCCGATGACGCGATTGGTCCAGGATTGGTTCTTTTCCATTACGATGACGCTGCCAATCGGCCAGTGGTCCTTGCCCTCGTCGACGTTGTAGTGGTTGGTGCGGCCAAAATCCGAACCCAGCACCACTACCAAGCGGTCGGCCACCCCGTGGGTTTCCGCGTACTCCCACAGAAAATCGACGGAATCCGTAAGGTTCCCCAACAGCCAGTTGTGCTCCGGATCATGATTGGCGTGTGTGTCGAAACCGCCCAGAAAGAGATCCGCACTGACCGCGACCTTCGCCTTGAAAGCGAGGATCGCGAGTTGCGCTTGACGCCGCAGCTCGCTCTCGTGGGTGTTGACTCCGCTTGAGAACTTCTCCGGTTGCTCCAACTCATCGTTCGGTGGAATGAGGGCGGCATACGCTTTCAACCCGTCGGTCGCTTCGGGCGAGAGAGCTGCTCGATACAGTCTGCGATTGCGGGCGGCTCGGGGCAAAAGGTGCGGCGTTGCGGCGACCCGCGCGATGTTGGCGTCCCGGAACCTCTTGATGGTTCCCCAGTTCTCCAGCAAGAAATGCACCGGCAAGTATCGTTCCCCCGCGACGCCGTGCGCCGGGTTAGCGATATTGGGGATCAACTTCGCCCGAGACAAGCGCGTGAACGGCGTGAGTCCGGCCGTAAAACCGAATCCTCCAAAACTCAGATAGGAGAGCGAAAGGCCCGGCCCGTGATGAGCGGCGAGCAGTGCCGTCAGGCTAGGATATCCTTCCGAGGATCGACCACTCCAGTTGTGGACGATTCCAACCGTGTGGGAATTCGTCTGTGCATCCACGCCGTTGATGATCAGCATCCGGTCGTAGTACTTCTCGAAGAACCTCGAATTGTTGGCGAAATCGGCGTAGAAGAGATTGCCTACTTGCCGGATCTCTCCGTTCTCGGCCCAGTGGTTGATGACCTTTTCCCCGGGCGTATTCGCCTTCGGATCGCAAAAACTCGTCGGGTCCCATCCACCGTCCGCCTGAACGAAGACGAACAACTTGCCGTCGTAGGCAGCAGCATTGGCGAAGGGCAACTGGAATCCCGAAACGGTGCCGGCAGCGCCAGCCAAAAGCCTCTTGACAAAAGTGCGTCGTTTCATTCCTCTCCCCCGGGGTCAACGAACATGGTGGATCGAGCAGGTCCTTAGTGATAGAGGTACCGGTAATCCGTCAGAAAATAGGCCAGCACTGCGCTCCAAGCTTGGCTCGCAGGACTCTCTCCGTGAAACTCGGCGTCATCGAGTATTTCTTCGACTCGATCCTCGTTGAGGGTCAACTCGCCCCATTCGTTGTATTGAGTGAGGTCATCGTCCACGATTCCTTCAAAATAGAATATGTCTCCATTTGCAATGTGTCCCGTATTACTGCACGTGGGATAGCACACCTTGTCGGGTGCGACGTCCTCGCACTCACCGACGAGGAGGCCCCAATCTTCGGACCCGTATTCCCGCTCGCGTGCCCACACTTCAACGAACAACTGGAACGCCGCGTCCACGTCGGGCGAGTCAGTGGTCACCGCTACTCCGAGGAGTTTCTCGTGCAGTTCGACCAGCTTGTTGCGGATCGCCCTGGCACCCTGCGAGGATTCGAAATCCGATTCGACCACCATCTCCAGCTTGGCGTCTTCTTCACCGGGCACCTTCGGACTCTGAAATGCAACGACTTCGATCTCGTAACTTCCATCCGTAGGAATCGAAATGGGAATATCCAGCCAACCGTCGCACCAGTTGACGCGATACCCATCAGGCCGCCGTTTCCCCTCGTTGTAGTAGTGATACACTTCGCACCCGGATTCCCGCTCGTCTCTCGGCGTGTCCCAAAGGATGACCTCGGGCAGAGTCTCAAATTCGACCTGTGAGACAATCGTACCCGCCTGATCGCGAACAATCGCTACATCAAGAATCAAGTCTCGGGTGAGTTCGGTTTCGGGATCCCAATAATTGTTCGGATACCTGAGGCGCAGGTTTTTGTCCCCGACGGTCAGGAAACCGGACCATGAATTCGTCTCCCGCTCCTTCCACGAATCGGCCTCGATGACGGCTGTCCCGGAGAACTCTGAAACTGGAGACACCTGCTCTTCGATCCCGCTGAAGAGCCGCCGCTTGTCGTCCGGCAAGAGACGGAACTCGCGTTTCACGATGGGACAACTGACTTCCGCGGCGTGGACCTGTGCGACCGCTGCCATTACTGCCGTGACGTCATCCGTCCGTTCGGTAACGGCATCCGAGTCGATCCCGCCATAAAGCAAACCATATTCGTTGCGGTCTCCAGTCAGAGTAGTTTTTTCGAAACCCGGAGAATTGATATATCGTCCCCAACCGTACCCGGTGAGCATTTGAGTCTTCCAAGCCAGCTCTTCCGGCGTGAGCAGTCTTTCGGCACCAGCGTTTCGAAGTGCCGCCATCCGCATCGGATCATCGTCCTTGATCGACTCGGCGCGGAACCAGGGAGAGAGCACGATCTCTACCAGTAGGTCCTTCAGGTTGTAGGGCTTCCCACCCGCAATGCCCGTTCGGAACGCCTCCGCGAGTCGCTGCACCTCTGCGGATTGGGCGTTGGAGGCGACCAGCATCGCCTCGAAGTCATTGTCATTCCTGTCCTCCGGGGGCTCCGCGACTTCGACGCCCAGGATCGCCGGCCACCAGAACTTCACCGTCGCTTCGGCAAACCGGTCGTCGGCGACGATCCGCTCGGCCAACCACTGAAGGCTGTTTTCCGAGTTGGGCGCAACCTCCCCGGCAAACCCCGGCTCGCGCATGTCTCGGTACCAGGAATCGCCATATTGATAGGGCGTGTAACTACCGTCCGGCGGGTCCTTGTAGAATTTGTCCAGGGAGTCCAGCCCTCCCCATTCATCTCGATATTCCCCGTCTTCTCCGTAGTTCTGAAAGGTCCCGGCCACCGGATCCATGACGCGATGGCAGACCGTACAGGCGGGATTCTTCATGGTCGGGTTGTCGGTGTCGGCGAGCGCAACGGGGTCGGTCGTACGCGAGGCCGACTTCTCGATATCCAGCCCGAGGAAGTGATAGTAGGTCCAACGCGACCGGGCGCGGTTACGGTTGGTGGGAGTCGTGGGGTACCGCCGCAGGAACACGGTCGTATTGAGAATCCCCGCGTGGGGGTAGTCCGTACTCAGATTGCCGGGATCGAGCACATGATCTCCGATGTCTGTCCTGCTCTCTATAACCTTGGACTCGTCGTCCCGGTAGTAGCTGACAATTTCTGAAGGTTTGAACTCCAGCGGATCTTCGGTATCGTCGAATTGTATCGACGCGCCATAGCCCTCGGACACCATCGGATTCGCCATGATGTAGTCGGCCATCAAGATCTCGGTATACGGAAGATCGTTTTCCACTACGTGCGCGATCAGTTCCAAGGGGGCGCGTGCGGCTCCGAAGTAGATCCTGTCTATCCACTTTCCATACTCTGGATCGTCCCAACGGTCTTCGTATCCTTTCTCGAACGCCTCCAGGGATTTCTTCCAATGCAAATTGACCAAGTCGACGAAATTAGAAAACCTCACAGCAATGGGCGGTTGATTACTGAGGTGCCTATCTGTCAACAACCGATCGTTACTCGCCCGGATCAGGAACTCGTGGAATCCCCGTCCCGTCATCAGCCCACGGATCGCAGCCCTCAACTCTTCCTCCGTGCCGTTGTCGACGGCCTCGCGTTCCTCCCGGGTCGGGATCTTCCCGCCGAAGATCAGTGCCGCCCGGCGGAGAGTCCTCCCCAGCGACGCCATGGTGACGGTGTCGAACAACGTCTCCGGCGTCACGTCGGGACTCGAACCGTCGCCGTATCCCAGAAGCTCCAGTAGGCGCTCCATGTTGGCGAAGTCAGCGGTCCCGGCGGCTACCTGCACGCCCCCGCCGTGGCCCACGCCCTGGATCTTGTTCAGGATCAACTCGGCTCCGTCCTCTACTGAGGACAGGAGGTTCCGGATCGTAGCCAGATTGAGGGTCCCATGATCGGGGTTCGAAGAGGACTGGAACACCAGCCGCGTGTGTCCGGACACCCCGCCTTCCACATGGCAGTTGATACACTTCGCCTGCACGATGGGGCCGGAGATGTTGTTCAGGAAAAAGTCCAGCGCCGATTCCACCTCATCGGACTTGGCGGAATACCTCGTGGCATCGGACATCAGGAAGGCCCCGCGCCAGTCCAGGGTAATCGGCGGCCCCCGTCGGCCATCCCTCAGGGCAGGACACATGACGGTCACGTCCACGCGATCCGGCGTGGACGCATACATGGTGTTTTTCATGCGCCGGTGCGCCCGGCTGCGCTGCTGTTCGTAGGCCCGGTGCTTGGACCAGGTCCGGTCTCCCTCCTGAGCGGAAGACGACATCGGACCGGATCTCTGGAATCCCATGCCGACGCCGATCGTCGCCAGAATCAGCAACGCATAGGTCACCTGTTTAACAACGTTCATTCGGCTCCTGTTGCAGTAGAGGTTCGATGCTGAATGTTGGGAAGGCTTGTCTGACTCCGCCGTCGCGGCCGGACCGACGGAAACAGCTCCCTACTGCACGGACTTAGGGGGGATCGCTCTCTCTGCTCCAACCGGTTTCCGAAGAATTGTCTTGGACGACGCATTGCAATGAATGATCTTCACGGCACTGGATGACCCGATAACGTTAAAGTTTATCGTGAAGAAGGCGGGAATGCATATAGTAGAACTGATTATAGACTGATAATATGGGGCTATTATCTGACATTTCTATGATACTTTGTCCGAAGGCGCTCTCATTGGCCCGTAGCGTCCGATTGCTCCAAACCCGGCTCTGGGATCGTGTCAGTGCATGGGTACATTGAGCCGGGTTTTGTAGTGGGATCCGACAGGGAGAGGCGAATGCCGAGGCCCGGCGAACTGAGGCGCGAGAACGAGGCGCTACGGGATCGCATTTCCAGGCTCAGCGCCGCCATCCTGTGGGTCAGCGTGAGCATCGCCGTCCGAACCGTACTGCAAGAGGTCGTCGAGAGGGCTTGGCGTCTATCCTAATTCGTGAGGCAGGAGAATCGCCGGGACGCTGATCGCATAGGGGATTCCGAGAAGGAAGTTCGGCCATACGAGGAAATCCGCCCTGTCGGGCAAGGCCAGCTTGAAACGGGGCTTTTCCGGCACCGGAGCCGGCCGGTTCTTGTCTTGGGGAGGACGTTCCGTCACTGACGGAGGACTCGTCCGGAGGCAGGGCGGTCAGCCGGGGCGGATTTCTTTCCCGGGTTTGAAGCGAACGGTCTTGCCGGGACGAATGGGGACCACGGCTCCCGTCCTGGGGTTGCGGCCGATGCCACTCTTGCGCGGCTTGACCAGCAAGACTCCAAAACCCCGCAACTCAATGCGTTCCCCATGCTTCAGGGCGCGCTTCAACACCTCCAGCACGGTATCGATGGCCTCTTCGGACCTCACCTTGGTCAAGCCCACCTTTTCGGAGACGCGTGACACAATGTCTTGTTTGATCACAGCTTGGAAATGCCCCCTGAGGTGCCAGCCGTTGTCTTATATTGGGCATCGGTTCGGGATGTCAAGGTTCGGTTCAGGCTCCGCAAGTGAGAAGTCAATCTGGAGTCGGAAGTGGACTTTTCCGGGAGGACCGGTCGGAGACGAGAAAGGGGAACCGGATCACCCGCCGCCCCTTCGTCGATTCGCCGCAGTCCGGACAGCGGAAGGCGCGGCGAATGCGGAGCCTCTCCACCGCCGGCTTCGTGAGGGCCTCCAGCCGTTGATCGTGGATGCCGGGGGCGCTCACGCGTCCGATCTTGCCCGTCACCGGTGTCATTCGTGGCCTTCCCGCTAGGGATAATGAGACGGGAGCGACCTCCCCCCCAGGGGGTGCTGCGCACATGTGAATGGCGCAACACCCCCGCGCCCGCACCGGGCAGGAAAAAGGGGGGGGCGCTCCCGTCCACCTCCGATCTCCCCGTGCGGGCACGGCGAAGCCGGGAATGTGGCCGCAACTGCATGAGAGGCAAAGAGATCGGGGAAAGTGGATTTGTGAATCGTCGGGACCGCCTTTTGTGAATCCACCCGGCGTGTCCCATTCACACTCCCGGACCGGCGCGAGACCCCTTCACGCATTGCCGAAACGAGCCCCATAAGCCCTTGCGACGGCCAAGTGCGTTCACCTGTCAAACACGACTTGGAAGGAGCGACCTTCCGCCTCTGGTTACAGCTCGACCACCCGCTTCAGGGCGGGCCGCCGAGCCGCCGTGGGAATCGAGCCGCGTGAGCTGGATCGCTTACGGAAACGCGAATTAAATCAACTTGATGGTGCAGAGTTCGCAGACCACACGGACTGCGCCCATTTGGAGAATTCCCCGCTCCGGCGGCGCATCGCGGCGGATCCTGGACGACACCGGAAAACTCCCCGAAACCTTGCCGGGGGGTCCACCGAGATCACGACCCGATAGAGAGAATCCTGGATCTCGCCATCTCGTCGGGCTGAGTGCCTCGTTGTGGCTGTTTGCCGGGGTGGCTCCGAAGGTGCTTAAAGGGAGATGGAGAATCCATCGGGAGCCGGGGAAAATGCGCAGGTCCCCGGCTCCCAGGGGAGAGAGCATGGATGGGACTCTGTCCCCTGGGATTCTGACTGCCACGGTTGCCCGGAAGGGACAAGGCGGAGGGCCGGGAACCGCTATTTCTCAGGGCTGCCTGGGTTGGACGCACTGGAGGCCGTCACGTCCTCTTCGATCTCGACGGTGAGGAACGCCCCCTCGGTATCGAGATAGCGCCACACTTGTGCCGATTGCTGGTTGTAGAAAAACAGGCCGTGTTCGCTCTCGAACAGACGCCAGGGGCCTTCGCCAGACCCAAGGACGACAACGGCTTCTTCCGGCTGGACCATCTCTTTCTCATGGACCGCGACCGCGACGGCGGCAACTCCCAGCAAGACGACCAGGGCGACGATTGGAATGTACGGTTTCATCAGTTTCTCTCCTTTCCACTCATTCAAGATGGAAGATGGATGCCAGAGGTTCACTCCAATTTGGTCGAGGGGGCGGGGCCTCGACTAATCCCCACCTTCCGACATCGCTCCGGGGAAGAAGGAAACGGGAACGAAACCCCTTCCCCATGTGGGAGCTATTACTTGCGGAGTCCGTCCACAAGGGCGTCCCGGACAGACTCCATCCAAGCTTCGAGATTCCTCTGGTGCTGGACCAACTCCTTGACTCGGCCGTCGATGGTCCGGCAACGTCGAATGATGAGCAGGTGGGAAACGGCAATCAGCAGCAGGAGAAAGAGGATCCAGAGAACATGCCACCAGATGTTCACGAATACGATGGTGCTGTGAATGAAGCTGGTGAACTCACTCATCACCCAACTTCCTTTCCTCGCGCACCGGCCGGATCCACGTAACGATTCCCCATAGGGTAAGCATGATGCCCCCGATCACGACCGCGGCAATGAGCACCAGGAGCAGGAACGTTACGGCACCGACAATGAATTCGCGCAATGCCTCCATGCTTTCAGCTCCGGCGACGGAGCCCCGTGTATTGGTGATTGGTCGGGGAAGGCTTCTGGAGGAGACTGTTCCACTCCGCCGCCACAGGATTCCTTACACGCCGCTCCTTTTTATCTGGAATTTTAGACTTGACTACACAACGGGGGGAAAGAGAGACCACCGAACCCAACGCCGGGCCAGTGCTCCAAGAACCTCGATCACTCGGAAATCGATCGCGTCGGAATCTGTCAACTCCAACTGCGATTCTCTCTTGAAGTGCCTCCATGGCAAGCCTCTCTTCCCAACTCAGTACCCGGGGGGGCGGCGTGATCGGAAACCGCCCCCCTCGGACATCCCTCCGGCGCAGGAAGAGATTCGGAATTGCACGACTGACGCTGACCCATGTAAGTGCGATGACTTGCCATCCAGATCCATTAAATTGAGAACAGGCCGTACGCCCAACGCCGATCACCTTGTAGGCAAGCCGCCAGGGGAGCGATATGGGGATCGTCAGGGCAAGGCCGATGGTTCCGTCGTCCTTTTCCGTCAGGGACTTCATTTACTCAGCGTCCTTCTCGAGTTCCTCCCCTATCGCCAAGAGTGAGTACGCTAGCGCTCGGGCCTGAGAGAGTGAAAGTTTCGCCCACCTGGGCGATCCGGCCCTGTATCCGATTCGATTCCGACTTTGCAGACCGATCCGAAGCTCGATCGGGTGGTACGGGTCATCGCTGGCGCCAACGAACACCGGAGCCAAGAGTGTCCCGCTGTAAATCCGGTTCGGCGTGCCCTCGCTGTTGTCCTTGCTCATTTTCCGTCTCTCTGGGGTAGATGGACTTCTAACGGGCATCCCTGCATTGGTTCCTGGGCTTGGCTCGAA
Source organism: Acidobacteriota bacterium (assembly GCA_028874215.1). Taxonomy (NCBI): domain Bacteria; kingdom Pseudomonadati; phylum Acidobacteriota; species Acidobacteriota bacterium. The sequence goes on along the minus strand of JAPPLF010000048.1, from coordinate 4,542 downwards.
TGTACTTACTGCCACGGTCACGATTCTGGTGGCGCTTTGGAGGCTGCTCGTCGTCAAAGCGGGTTCGACTCGGCCGAAGATGGTTCTGTATCCGGCCCAGAGGGCCAACGGCAATACGCCGCCGACGAGGTAGCGCCACTCGAAGGATCGATCCAGGATCGACCAGCAGACCCAGAGCCACCATGGGAGCAACGTGGCCCAGGTGTGAGCGACCAGCAAGTAGGCAACAATCGCCATTTCTCAGTGGTGGCGGGCATCGGGTGGTGAATTGCCGCGTCTGGTGTTGGGACTGAGCAACTATGGAGAAAGCCAGACCCGAAACCTCCAGGGCCTCTTCATCGGGCTTACATACGAAGGTTCCAGGGGCCGGTGCGCACACGTACGCGTAGTTGCAGCAACTGATGATATTCGCCCGACCATCGGACCGGCACCGGCCCTTGGAACCCCTCACCATCGGTTCTCCGGCTTTGATTTAAGACGCGCATTGACCGGGCGGACCCTGGCATGGGTCATCCGCCTGACCTTCGCCACGGCCGTGTCTCCGGGAACGTCCAGATCGAACTCCTCCTCCAGTTCAGTCTTGTTCGGCTCGTAGATGTGTCTCGCCAGTTCGATTTGGAACCTTCGTATCTCATCCCCCTTTGGTTGCATCGGTCTTTCCATCCCGCTCTTCGTGGGATCGAAGTCTGGCCCAAGTCGGTGATCATCAAAGGGGCGGACGAAACAAGAGAGAAACCCGCCCCCCGACATCGCTCCGGGAGAGGGAGTGACAGACTCTCCCGTTTGGGAGCGATTACCGCCCGGAATGCATGAGGGGTGCTCTGCGAAAGACCCCTTACCGTGAATGATCTCCACAACACTGGATGCCAGCAGACCAGAAGGGTATCACCAAGAAGTGATTACAGAATGACAATATGAGCGTATCTACTGATATTGTTATGATATTTTGCGCTCAGTTGCTATCCTTATCCCGCAGAGCCCGTTGCGTCTCCAACCCGGCTCCGGGATCGAGTCGAGGCCGGGGGACTCTGAGCCGGGTTTCTTAGTAGGGTTCGACAAGGAGGGGTAAATGCCGAGTCACGACGAACTAAGACAAGAGAACGAAGTGCTGCGGGACCGCATCTCCACGCTCAACGACGCCATTGCGGCAACCTTGCGGATCACCGCGAGCCTCGACGTCAGCACTGTCCTGCAAGAGATCGTTGAGAGCGCCTGCGCGCTGACCGGGGCCCGCTACGGCACGATCATGACCGTCGACGAGGCGGGGCAGCCGCAGGATTACACCACCTTCGGATTCACCCCGGAGCAGCATCAGCAGTTGCTGGCCTGGACGGACGGTCTGAATTTCGTCGAACACCTGCAGCAACTTCCGGGACCGGTGCGGCTGGAAGACCTGTCCGGCTACATCGACTCGCTCGGCTATTCTCCTCAGGCGGTGATCCTGTCGCCGAATTTGCTGGGGACCCAGATGCGCCATCGGGGCGTGGACGTCGGAGGATTTTATCTCGCGGCGAAGGCTGGCGGAGAGAAGTTCACGAGCGAGGACGAAGAGGTCTTGGTGTTGTTCGCGTCGCAGGCGGCGGCAGCGGTCGTCAACGCCCGCAGGCACCGGGACGAGCGGCGGGCCCGGGCCGACCTGGCAGCCCTGATCGACACCTCGCCCGTAGGTGTCGTGGTCTTCGACGCAAAGACGGGGGACGTGGTGTCGCTCAACCGGGAGGCGAAACGCATTGTCGGGGGCCTGAGTATGCCGGGGCGCCCCATGGAGAAGCTTCCGGAGATCGTGACCTGCCGCCGGGCCGACGGGCGGGAGATCGCCTTCACGGAGTTCCCCCTGGCACAGATCATGAGCAGCGCCACGACGGTGCGTGCCGAGGAGATCGTGCTCAAGGTTCCCGACGGCCGCAGCATCACCACGCTGGTGAACGCCACGACGGTGCGCGGGGAGGACGGCACCGTCGAATCCGTGGTCGTCACTTTGCAGGATATGGCGCCCATCGAGGAACTGGAGCGGATGCGAGCCGAGTTCCTGGGCATGGTCAGCCACGAGATGCGGTTTCCGCTGATTTCGATCAAGGGCTCCACCTCCACGGTGTTAAGTACCCGGCCAACGCCGAACCTGGCCGAGATCCTCCAGATCATTCGCATCATCGACGAGCAGGCCGATCACATGCGCGGCGTGATCAGCGACCTGCTGGATGCGGGCCACATCACGACGGGCACGCTGTCGGTCTCCCCGGAGTCGGAAGACCTGGCCGGCATGGTCGAGCAGGCCAGGAGCACGTTTCTCAGCGGCGGGGACCGGCACGCCGTCCACATTGACCTGCCGCGCGATCTCCCACGGGTGATGGCCGACCGGCAACGGATCGTGCAGGTCATCAACAACCTCCTTGCCAACGCGGCCCGGTACTCACCCGAGTCGGCTCCCATTCAGATCGCCGCCGTGCACGAGGAGGTCCACGTGGCAGTCTCGATCACGGACGAAGGCCGGGGGGTGCCGGCGGACCTGCTGCCGCATGTGTTCCGCAAGCATGTGCGTGTGGACGGCGATCGCGGGATTCGGGGGTCCGGGCTGGGTCTGGCCATCTGCAAGGGACTGGTGGAGGCCCACGGCGGGCGCATCTGGGCCGAGAGTGAGGGGGACGGTCTGGGCGCCCGGTTCACCTTCACGATTCCGGTCGCAGAGAAAGCGGGGGCCGGCGCCGCGACGGGCTTCGACAAAAGTGCGTCCTACTCGTCGCGCACGGACCGGGAGCGAACCCGCATCCTGGTCGTCGACGACGATCCTCAGACGCTGCGCTACGTTCGGGATGCGCTCTCGGCGGCCGGCTATTCGCCGGTGGTGACCGGCGACGCTCGGGAGGTGCCGGGCTTGATCCGGACGGAGCGGCCCGAGCTGGTCGTGCTCGACCTCGTGCTGCCGGGGCGGGACGGGATCGAGTTGATGCAGGACGTTCCCGAGATGGCGGACCTGCCGGTCATCTTCATCTCCGGCTACAAGGGGGACGAGACGATCTCAAGGGCCTTGGAGATGGGTGCCGCCGATTACATCGTCAAACCCTTCTCCACGACGGAACTGTCCGCGAGAGTTCGGGCGGCGCTGCGCCGGCGATACGGATCGTCCGAATCGTTCCGGTTGGGGGAGTTGGCCATCCACTACGAGAACCGGCAAGTGACGGTGGCCGGCCAACCGGTGCGGCTGACGGCGACCGAATACGAGTTGCTCCGGGTCCTGTCGGTGAATGCGGGCCGGATCCTGACCTACGATTCGCTGCTGCGACAAGTCTGGACCACGCAGGAAACCACCGACCGTCGGGTGGTGCACGCCTTGGTGAAGAGACTCCGCGGCAAGCTGGGCGATGACGCGTCCAAGCCTGACTACATCATGACCGAGCGGCGAGTTGGCTACCGCATGCCCAAGCAAACGAATCAGTGACGGTGCCCGATTTGCGGGGGCTCCCAAGAGATTACGAGAGGTCCAACTCATCGGAGCCTGATGTCTCCTGAAGGCGTCCCGCCGGCTTCTCCTGGACCGTGTTTCCGGTTCCTGATCCTTCGGATCAGGGAGCGGGGTCTGTATCTCACCAGAGTCTGATTTGGCCGTTCCTCTTCTCGGCCCGTTCCCGATAGCGCGCCGCCCGCAGGGCGCGCTGGCAACGCTCACACAAGGGGGTCCACGATCCGGGTGTCCCGTCCGCACCGGGCGCAGGGGGGCGCCTCCATCCACCGCCAGAGGGTCTCGGTGAAACCCCCGCAACGTTCGCAGTGCTGCTCACCTGGACCGACTCGAAAGTCTTGGCATCCGGCGCAGGTTCGCTCGAAGCTCATCGACGTCTCGACCGGCGCCAGTGCCCCGACTCGCAGAATTCCCCGCATCGGGGGCAGTTCGGGCAGCGATGGGAGTGACGTCTTCGAAGCCGGTCCACCGCCTGCTTCCTGAGCGTCTTCAGTCGTTCCTCGTGGATGTCGGGGACGCTCATGCGTCCCATCTTGCCCGTTACGAGTGTCATTTTGTGGCCTTCCCGACAGGGATATTTTGGAAGGGAGCGACCCCCCAGGGGGTGTTGCGCAGATGTAAATTGCGCAACACCCCCGCGCCCGCACCGGGCAGGAAAAAGGGGGGGTCGCTCCCTTCCACCTCCGCTTTCCCCGTGCGGGCGCGGCGAAGCCGGGAATGCGGCCGTAACTGCATGAGCGACAAAGAGATCAAGGAAATCGGAGGTGTAAGTCAAAAGGCTTCCGGGATGGAACTCGCGTCCTTTGTCTCCCTTACACTCCCGGATCGACACCGAACCCTACTTTTCAGCGGTCAAGATCGACCTCCAGGAAGCCGGCTCGAACGCCAGATCCCGAAGCCTGCCGGGAGGACCACCACGGCGGATCAACGGAGCCGGCCGGACGCCCGAGGCCGACTCCCGCCGGCCAGATAGCTCGCCCAGTCCTCCATGAGCCGACGACGCCGCTCGAACAGGTCCGTGCGGCGGTACGCCGCCTCCACCTTGTTCTTCACCACATGCGCCAGCGCCGCCTCGACCACCTCGC
>JAPPLF010000047.1 GCA_028874215.1 Acidobacteriota bacterium | reverse complement strand
CTCAGGCAGCCTGGCAAGTCGTCTGCCGTCCCGCAAGGGCTTCGGACCTGGCGGCTGTCCGGGCTGTTGTCAGCTTCCCCTTCGCGCCCTCCCTCCGTTGCAGAGGGAGGGCCCGATTCGGGGAAAAGGAGCCTAACGTGTCAAGAGAGCCAACCTTCGAACTGGCGGGACGCGACCAGAACCTCGGGCGTTCCCTCGGCAGTTTCGCCTTCTCGTTTCTGCTCCAGGGCGGCGCTGTGGTGGCGTTCATCGTCATTCCCATCCTCGCCGTCAACCTCCCGACTCCGGAAGGCATCATGACCTTCATGGCTGCGGCGCCCCCGCCGCCCCCGCCGCCGCCGCCGCCGCCACCACCGAAGGCACGGCGCCGGGCCGCTCCGAAGCCGGTCCTCAACACGACTCCGCAGTTCGTGGCGCCGGTGGACATTCCGGACGACCTCGGTGACGCCGGGGTGGACTTTGGAGTGCCCGGTGGCGTCGAGGGTGGAGTCCCCGGCGGGATCATCGGCGGCATCGTCGGCGGTCTGCCCTCGGGCCCCCCGCCCCCGCCGCCCAAGGCCGCTCCGGTCCGCGTCGGAGGAGAGATCCGGGAGCCGACCCGCACGGTCTACGTGCAGCCCATCTATCCGGAAATCGCCAAGCAGGCCCGGGTTTCGGGAGTGGTGATCCTCGAGGCCATCATCGACCCGTCCGGCAACGTGACGAACATCTCGGTGCTTCGCTCGATTCCCCTGCTCGACCAGGCGGCGATGGACGCCGTGCGGCAGTGGAGGTACCAGCCCACTCTGCTCAACGGCGTGCCGGTTCCCATCGTCATGACCGTGACGGTAACCTTCAACCTCGGCTGACGCCGATCCGGAACGACGACCCCGGAAGCCCGGTTTTCCAGTCCAGACCACTTCATCAAGGCTGATTTCGCCCTGCCCACGATGCGGATTGACCGGATCCCAGCGATCCGACTTGTACCGATCCTCAGTCCGGTCCCGGGCAGGAGAAGCCAAACGCTTTTTTCCTAGATCCCAGGAGGACGAACGGAATGTCTTTTGACCTGCTTGAGATCTGGTCCCACATGGGGCCAGCTGCAAAGCTCATCAACGGCGTGATGGCCATCATGTCGGTTTATTCGCTCTCGGTCATGATCGAGCGCTGGCTGACCTACCAGAAGGCGAAGGGCCAGTCCCGCGGCTACTCCGTGCGCATCGCCAAGGAACTCAAGGCGGGCAACATCGACACCGCCATCAAGGTGAGCAAGGACAAGGATGTCAAGAACAGCCACCTCGCCAAGGTGCTGCTGGCTGGACTTCAGGAAATCCAGTTCCAGACCGAGGAAGGTAGCGGAGACAAGGACATCACGATGGAAGCGGCCCACCGGGCCATCCAGCGGGCGACCGCCATCAGCATGATGGACCTGCGCCGCAACCTCTCGGGCCTCGCCACAGTGGGCGCCACCGCTCCCTTCGTGGGCCTTCTGGGAACCGTGCTCGGCATCATCACCGCGTTCCGCGGCATGGCGCTGACGGGTTCCGGCGGAATCGGCGCGGTGTCGGCCGGAATCGCGGAGGCGCTCATTGCGACCGCCTTCGGACTCTTCGTCGCCATCCCGGCCGTGTGGGCCTTCAACTACCTGACGAACCGGGCCGACGGGTTCGGCGTCGAGATGGACAACGGCGCCTCAGAGCTCATCGACTTCATGGCCCGCCGCTGACGCGGATCCGTCGGAGTTCCCCCTTCAATGCCCCGCTGGCGCCACCCCAAAGCCTCTTCCGGCTCCGGGGTAACCGCGCCGGCGGGCCCCATTCCGTTCCCGTTCCGGGTGGCGGACAGGGAAACCAAGGAGTAAAGCGTCATGGGAATGGCAGGACTTGGTAGCAAGGACGTCAACGCCAACATCAATGTGACCCCCCTCGCGGACGTCATGCTGGTGTTGCTCATCATCTTCATGGTTGTGACGCCGCTTCTGCAGAAGGGAGTGGACGTCAAGCTGCCGGTAGCCGACTACGGGATCGATCACGGTGACAGCGACGATGTCGTCAACGTGGCGATCCGGGAGGATGGGGCGATCTATCTCGACCTCATCTCCGTCCCCAGGCAGGAGCTGCCGAACCTCCTCGTGGAGAAGTTCGCGGGCAAGACGGACAAGATCCTCTACCTGAAGGCCGACGAGCGGCTTCCATACCACGAGGTGCTCGGGCTGATGTCGCTCTGCCGTGATGGCGGAGCCGACGAGATCGGCCTCATCACCGAGCGGGCAGGCGAGTAGCAACCTCTAGAGGGCCCGCGCCCAGGAGAAACCATCATGGGAATGTCAGGATTCGCCTCCGGCGGAGTCACTTCCGACATCAACATCACACCGCTCATTGATGTGCTTCTGGTCTTGCTGATCATCTTCATGGTCGTCACCCCGCTGACCCAGCAGGGGCACGACGTGGAGATGCCCGACAACCAGGACCAGGTCATTGACGCCGAACCGGATCCGAACCAGTTGGTGCTGAGCATCGACTCGTCCGGACAGGTGACCATCAACAAGCAGGTCGTCGAGCCGGAGGAGCTCCCGCTGCGTGTCCGCGACATCTTCGAGACCCGCGCCGACAAGACGATCTTCCTCAAGGCCGATCCCTTCCTGACCTACGGACAAGTGGTTTCCGTTCTGGACATCGTGAAGGGGAATGGCGTTGAGCGCGTCGGGATCGTCGCCCAGTAGCTGCTCGCGCAGCCTCAGAGGAGATCACAAGCAGTGGCCCTAAACACAAAATCGATCGTCCTCATTTCGGTGGGCGTCGCTTTGGTTCTCTTGATCGGATTGGTCATCTCGCCCGCTCCCCCTCTTCGCGGGGGACTCCCCAACTACATCGACATGCTGCAGGCCATGCGGGCCTTCGGCAAGGCGAACGAAGCCTATGGGAGAAGGGAATACGAGGAGGCGATCCGCTACTACCAGGAAGCCACCGAGAACGCGCCCGAGGACAACCCCCTCATCCAGACGACGCTGCATTTCTTCAGCGCCAGCAGCAACCATCTGCTCTACAGCCCGACGACCTTCGACGATCCGCAGAACGAGGAGTACCTCGACAACGCACTCGACGGTTACGAGGACACCATCGCCGCCGTCGAAGAGGCGCTCGCGGACCCGGCCCTGGACCAGGCGTCAAGGGACAGCATTCAGCTCTATGAACGCTACGCCTCTGAACAGCTTGCGGGCATCCATCGCGACCACCTCGACGATCTCGAAGGAGCGGAGTACTACTTCAACCGTCTGATCGAAATGAATCCGGGCACTCCGGAGCTCTACTACGGCCTGGCCGACGTGTACGAGCGGTTCCACGATCCCGAGATCAACCCGCTCTTCGAGAAGGCCATCGAGGCGTACAAGGTTCCCGTGGAGATGAATCCCGACGATCCGATCGCCTACCGCCAGGTCGCCAACCTGTTCAACAAGTACGGCCGTTTCGACGAGACGATGGAATGGCTCGAACAGGCTCGGGACGTGAACCCGGACAACCCGGAGGGGTACTACCTCATCGCGACCTACTACTGGGACAAGGTCTATCGGGATCCTGACCTGACCGAGCGGCAGCGCCGTGAGTTCATCGACCTCGGACTGGCGCAGCTGGACGAGGCTCTGGTCCGGAACGACGAATACGTGGACGCCCTCGTCTACAAGAACCTCCTCCTGCGGGAACTGGCGAAGGTGGATCCGCGCAACGCGGACGCCTTGACTGCCGAAGCCGACGAGTACCGGAATCGGGCGATCGCCATCCGAGACCGGATGGAGCAGGAAGCGGCCGCCGCCGCTGCTGCCGCCGCGGAGGCTGCCCAGGAACGCTAGACAAGCGGATTCCCCAAGAGACCAGGAAAAGATCTCAGGCCCCCGTCGGCCGCGCGCTTCGGCCGCGGCCGGCGGGGTTTTTTTCTGCCGGTACGGGGAACGCCTTCCGGAAGCCGGCTGCCGTCCCGGAAGTGGACTCAACTGCTAGGGTAAACCGGGAGACAAGCGAGCGAAGATGAAGCGGGAGACCGGCGAGCGATGATTCGGTTCGAGACGATTCGGGACCGGGTCCGCTCGTACCAGCCCGACGCCGATTTCGACCTGCTCCGCGCGGCCTACGTGGTGGCCGCCAAGGCGCATCAGGGACAGGTCCGCCTCTCGGGCGAGCCCTACCTGAACCATCCGCTCGAGGTGGCCGGGATCCTCGCGGACCTGAAGCTCGACATCGTCTCCGTCGCCTGCGGCCTCCTCCACGACGTAGTCGAGGACACCAAGGTCACGAACCAGGATCTGGAGCGACGGTTCGGCCGGGACGTGAGCCGGGTGATCGATGGCCTCACCAAGCTGAGCCGCGTGGAGTTCAGTTCCGCGGAGGCCAACCAGGCGGAAAACGTTCGCAAGATGATCATCGCGATGACCGACGACACCAGGGTCATCCTCATCAAGCTCGCCGATCGGCTGCACAACATGCGGACGCTCGACTTTCTCCGGGAGGAGAAGAGGCAGCGGATCGCCACCGAGACGCTGGACGTCTACGCCCCGATCGCGGGGCGGCTTGGAATCGGGCGGATCGAAGCCGAGCTCCAGGATCTGGCGCTTCGTCACCTCGAACCCCAGACCTACAAGGTTCTCGAGGCTCGGGTCAAGGCCAAGAAACGGTGGGCCGAAGACTTCATTCGTGACCTCAGCCGGACGCTGAAGCGCGAGTTGCAGGCGGAAGAGATCCCGGGTGAACTGTCCGGCCGAACCAAGAGCATCTATTCCATCTATCGCAAGATGCATCGGCAGCAGATCGAGCTCGATCAGATGTACGACTTCATCGCCCTGCGGCTGGTGACCGATACGGTGCCCCACTGCTACACGGCGCTGGGAGTGATTCACAACGTCTGGAAGCCCATCCCGGGGCGGATCAAGGACTTCATCGCGATGCCGCGCGTCAACGGCTACCAATCCCTCCATACGAGCCTGATGACCGAGTCGGGGACACACTTCGAAGTCCAGATTCGCACCACGGACATGCACCGGGTGGCGGAAGAGGGGATCGCCGCCCACTGGAGCTACAAGTCTTCCGGCAGCTACGGCGAACAGGACATCAAGCGCTTCGCCTGGCTCCGCCAGGTTCTCGAATGGCAAAAGGAGGTCAAGGATCCCCACGAGTTCCTGAGCAGCCTGAAGATCGACCTCTACCCCGACGAGGTGCACTGCTTCACTCCGCGCGGGGAGGTCAAGTCGCTTCCCCGCGGAGCGACACCCATCGATTTCGCCTACGCCATCCACACGGAGGTCGGGCACGGCTGCATCGGAGCACGGGTCAACGGGGCCATGGCCCCCCTTCGGTACGAGCTGCGGAACGGGGACATCTGCGAAATCCTCACCCGCAAAAACCATCTGCCGAGCGAGGATTGGCTCAAGATCGCCCGCACGAACCGTGCGAAGAGCAAGATCCGGGCTCGGTTGAACGCCGAGGCCAAGCGGGAGAGCATCGAGATCGGCCGGAAGCTTCTGGAGAAAGAAGCACGGTCCCACGGTTTGAGCCTGCGACGGGTCCGCTCCGCGCCGGGGCTCGCCGATGCGATGAAGCGCCACGGAGCTCCCAACCTGGACGACCTCTATGCCGCGATCGGCTACGGCAAGGTGTCGGCTGCCCGCGCGCTGGCCGACGCCGTCCCCGCGGACCAGCTCAAGCGCGCGCCCGAGAAGGAACCTCCCTCGGAGTCCGGGTTCGCGGGCGCCGTCCGACGCATCATCGGGCGTGATCCGGGACAGATCCTGGTGAGTGGCCAGAACGACATCCTGGTGCACCGGGCCCGGTGCTGTTCTCCGCTACCGGGCGAGGCCATCGCCGGGTACATCACGAAAGGCAAGGGCGTCGCGGTTCATGCGGCCAAGTGCCGGCACCTCGCGGACCTCGCGCGCGACCCGGAACGCCAGGTCGACGTGTCCTGGAAGTCCACCACCGGAACCCGATACGACGCCGGCTTCCTGGTGCGGGTCGAGAACCGCAAGGGAATGCTCGCGGACATCACCAAGATCATCGCGGAGGCGGACACCGATATCCGGGCCTTCGAAGGCGCCGCTGACGATGCGGAACGCGGCGATATCTATGTGACCGTTGCGGTGGAGAACGCCAAGGAGGTTGGCGCCATTTCCCGTCTGCTACAGACGGTCCCGGGTGTGATCGAGGTCCAGCGCGGGTCGCCGACTCGGTAGGGGAACGCCGGTCTTCAGACCCGGCGCAGCCCACCGGAGGCGGGCGACCACTACCGGCTGGGCGGTAACGCGGCGCCACTCACGCTCACGGGCGGAGCTAGCCGACCGGGGTCGGGGCGTCTTCCTTCTGCCGGGCGAGCCGGCGCAGCAGGTGGTGGCTGTAGATCCCGGTCTCATGGCCGTCGTTCCAATGGATCTGCACACCGTAGTTGCCGACGGGAACGAGCTTCCGGGGCGCGAAGTTGGTCGGTAGCAATAGGGTCAACGACCGGCGCTTGCCGCTCCACTCGTCCACGCAGGTGGCACACGGGCAATGGTTCCGCAGGTACTCGAACCCGAAACGGTCTTCCGAGCCATCGTGCCAGCGCACGACCATCGCGCCGCCTTCCGCGTGTACCGATTCGGCGGCTCCATCCCGTGCGGCCTGGTTGGATCGCGCCACTTCGAGTGCGACCCGGCGGGCGATCTCCCGATAGGCGACGGCGGCGGGACTCTCGGGATCGCGGACGACCGTCGGCGTTCCCGCGTCTCCGGCCACGACCACCCGCGGATCGAGCGGCACGCCGCCCAGGAAGGGCAGGCCCAGATCCCCGGCGACTTCCTCGCCACCGCCGGTCGAAAAGATGTCGGTTCGCTCTCCGCAGTGCGGACAGGCGAACGAACTCATGTTCTCGATCACGCCGAGCACGGGAACGCGCACCGGCTGGAACATCCGGAGTCCCTTCTCGGCGATCGTCCGGGCCACCGCCTGGGGCGTCGTAACGATGACGGCTCCCGCAAGCGCGGCCGTCTGGGCAATCGTGAGCTGTACATCTCCGGTCCCCGGTGGGAGATCCACCAGCAGGTAGTCCAGTTCACCCCAGACGACTCCGGAAAAGAACTGCTGGACAAGCCGGGAGGCCATCGGTCCGCGCCAGATGACCGGAGTCTCCTTGGAAGAGAGCATCCCCATTGAGATGAACCGGACTCCGTGAGCCTCGAGCGGGAGCAGCCGGCGGCGCTCGTCGGTCGCCGGGCGATCATCCATCCCGAACATGGTCGTCTGCGACGGTCCGTAGACATCGGCATCCAGAAGGCCGACGCGAGCGCCGTCCGCGGCCAGGGCAACGGCGAGATTCGCGGAAACCGTGCTCTTTCCCACCCCGCCCTTGCCGGACGCAATGGCGACCACGTTCTGAACCCCCTCGGGTCGGGTGGGATCCGGCACGGGAGCACGCGGCCCGGGACCCCCGGATGGTGGGCCCGCGTCCTGCTCCACCCGGGATGTCGGTGAGGCACTCACTTCGGTGCGCACCGCCACCTCCACCCGTTCGATTTCCGGCAACCGGAGGACTGCCTCCCGAACCTGCGCCCGGATCTCGTCGGCGACTTCACTCCCGACGTTCGGAAGCGTCACCGTGACGCTGACGATCGGCCGGCAGATACGGATGTCGGCCACCTGGCCAAGCGCCACGATGCTGTCGCCGCCGAACTCGCGATTCCGGATCGGGGCGAGGATCTCCAGAACCTGTTTCTGATCGAGCTCGGACATGGGGTGAGGGAAACGTCTTGGAGGGCTCCACGCCGGGTGGGCGGTCCAAAGGGTTTAGGATAGCCGTCGGGATGGGCAGACCGGTGCTTTTGCAGGGAGAATCGTCCGCTGGTCCTCGGACGTGCTCCCTCTTACAATGGGTTGGCCCGGCTGTGTCCACACTTGTCCCCACCCGGGACGTGGAACCGGCCGGCGTCGGAAGGAGGCCAGCCGTGAACCAGAACCGCCTCGCCACTCGCTACGGGATGGTGCCGGTGGCTGCACTCGCTCTTGTGTTCTCCACCGTAGTCTCGGAGCCGGCAACAGGCGCAACCCAGGAACAGGAGGGGCAGGAAACCGAAGAACGGCAGGAAGAAACGGAAGGGGCCCCCGATCCCGCCGACATCATCCCGCGCTTCACCGACCAGGTCGTGGTGTCCGCCTCCCGGGTCGAGCAGGAGATCGTGAATGCGCCTGCCGCGATCGCGGTGATACCGACCGAGGTGATCGAGACCCAGGCCGCCAGCAACTTCGGCGACCTGCTGCGCCAGGCCCCGGGGGTGAACGTAACGCAGCTTTCCAGCACGCATTACAGCGTCACGAGCCGCGGCTCCTCAGCCGCCCTGGCCACCTCGCAGCTGGTCCTGGTGGACGGGCGTTCGGTGTATCAGGACTTTTTCGGCTTCACCAGTTGGGACTTTCTCTCGGTGGGACTGGACGACCTGGAGCGGATCGAGGTGGTGAACGGACCGGCTTCGGCGATCTGGGGAGCGAACGCCATGAGCGGCGTCGTGAACCTGATCACCAAGGCGCCGCGGGACGCTCTGGGCACAACGCTGAACCTCCGGTTCGGTTCGTTCGATCGCAACGTCACCGGCAACCCGATGGACGCGGGCAACCAGCTCATGGGGTCCCTGACCCACGCGCAGGCGCTGAACGATCGCTTCGCCTACCGGGCAACCGTCAGCTTCACCCAGCACGATCCGCTTCCGCGGCCCTTCGGCGAGATCCCGAATGACACGGGCACTCTTTACCCGCCGCTGCAGGGAGTGACGGCCCAGATGCCGAAGGTGGATCTGCGAGCCGACTGGGACGCGCCGGACGGCCAGAGCGGATTCCGGTTCTCCGGTGGATACGCGGGCAGCCAGGGGATCCTCCACTCCGGGATCGGTCCCTTCAACGTCCAGAACGGGGCAAGCATGTCGTATGGCCGGGTTCAGTACGTACGCGGCTCCATGGAGATCGGGGCCTTCCTGAACCGGACCTCCGCGGGCTTCGACT
>JAPPLF010000046.1 GCA_028874215.1 Acidobacteriota bacterium | reverse complement strand
CGTCGCCGACACCCCATCCCCCAACTGGACGGAGTGCTGTATTCCCTGCGTCCACCGAAGTAATCTTGTAAGTGTTGAAATAATTATAGTTATTATCTGTCCTCCCGAACAGATTCCCTCATTGAATCCCACGTTCTAAACGGGAATCCATGCGACTCTATTGGAGGTCCGTGGACGTGACCGTTCGTAACCGTTCGGTCAAGCCGTGGGGATCGACTTCCTGAGCCGGGCCTGCTTGCGCTCCGTTACTTTGAAGGCCAGGGACTCGAAAAAGCCGCCGCCGCGACCGAGAGATGGGTGCGTAAGGGCGCACGAGAAGGCAATAACTTCGCTTCTGACCTTATCGGTCTCGGGAACCCAGATCCGCGATCCGGAAACAAGGGCCAGAGGAAGACATCCTGATCCTGCCCCTGCCCTTCTGGTTGTCGCTCGGCGTAGCGGTCCGCCGCTGACCTCTCCTTCGCCGATCTGGTGAGCCCATCGGAGTGAACAACGAGGCAAGCATCGTATCCGCCGGGTCGGTAGCTCCTCCTACACTTCGGCCAGAAGGGATTCCGTCGCATCATTAAATATTGTCGGAGGGGTCCCCGCTACCTGGAGGAATGGAACTGGATGCCCGCTCACTCTCTAAGAATCTCTCATCCTTGCGAACAAAGATCCGCGACTTTCTTTCTGGCGGTAGCCTTGGGTTTGAGTTTGCGGGTCTCGTCGGAGCCAACCACGGCACTTGGGCGATTCGCTCCATTCCCGCCAGGTACTTCTCAGCCCCATTATAGCCAGTGAATTGCAATCGCATCAGTTCGAGGTCCCTGATCGTCATCGGCGTGGTCGCCTTCATCATCTGCGTATTGGGTTTCTTTGGGACCATCTTCAGAGTACCCCTCATTGGGTCCGGCATGTGGGTTGCCGGGATCACTCTGAGCGCAATCTGGACTCGGGACGCCATTCATTGCCGACTGGCTGAGAAGGCGGCATGGCGAGCAAATCTCCTTACTGCGGAGAAGCACCTGCGCAAGGTTCGGATGCTGCAAGAGAAGAGCAAAGCGATCAGGTGGGAATACGAGCTGGGTGGAGAAGTCGGATGTACAAAAGGGAAATCCCTTTGGTTGTCCTGATACTCGCCCCGATCGTTCTGGTCGGAGACGCTAAATCCACGGTTCAGAACGTCGGCGAAGAGACGCTGCTCGCTCACATTTACCCGATGGCGCATGGCTACAGCACTACGGTTGTGGTCATGGATGCCGCGCTGCTGCTGAACTTCCTCGGATTCTGAAGGGATAGAAGGAAGGTTGCCATGAAGTCAATGTCCGTGTTCGTATCCGTACTCTTCTTGTTAATCCCCGCCACCAGTTTTGCCCAGGAGAAGGAGCTTATCGCGCCGATATTCACGCAGGTCGATCCGTTACGCTCTTGGCTCTCCATTTCGGAATCTTCGGGCCAGTATGTCGTAGTGGAAGTGCAAGAGTACACGGTTGCGGGAGAGAGAGCGCACGAGAGGAGCTACTTTCTCGACCCCAATACAATTGTTGCTTATTCCGCGTACGATGATTTGTGCACTGGTCCCGTCGCGAAGAACGGATGGGCACGGGTGACTTTTCCGGACGACCGAGACCTGCATATTGTCAGTACAACATGGGACTACAGTCGGCGCGGTATGTACGCTGAGTCCCAGCTTGTAGAACCTGCCCCGGCGTTCCGCCTGTTCGCCAAGTCAACGTCCGAAGGAGAAACAGGGATCGCCATCGTCAACCCGACGTCGGAGACACAGACAGTCTCCGTGGCCTTTCACGAGTATCACCCGCGCTACAAGACCGTGACAGAAAAGGAGTGGGAGATTGAAGCCGGGAACAGATTGAGCATGTTCCTTTCAGAGTGGCTTCCCCTGGAAGGAACCGAAGGCGACGAGTACGTGGTCACTGGCATCGTGCGAGTCCAAGGGGAAACCGTCATTGCCGTGGGAGCTCTCACTTACTCACGGGCGACGGAGTGGTTTGAGACGGTTCTTGTTACAGAGGAGCATGGCGATGAGTAAGGATACTGGCGTGAAGTCACTTGCGTTCGTGGTCGGTATATTCCCGCTCCCGTTGCTTCTCGGGGCCGGACACTACAACCCGCTCACAACGACACCCGAGCCGCTCAAGGTTCTGATTGCCCCGATCTACCCTCAGAATTGGCCCCTGACGACCTACGTCACCCTGTTCGAAGCCCGTGGCCGAGCGATGGGGTTCTACCTCCATGAGTTCACTGAAACGGGACATTACGTCCTGGGAGAAGGAGAACGTCACTTTATCGGCTCAAATTCCAGCAAGACGATCTCCTTCTTCCACGACTTCTCGGGAAGGAGACTTGGGAATGGCTGGGCGCGGTACACGTATCGAAGCCAGGACCGGAAGCTCGAAGGATTCGTGACTGTGGCGAAGTACAAGCAGCCTACACCTGAGGACGGCCACGAGAGGGAGGTCTCGGCCCGCATTAAAGCGGTAGAGCCAGCCAGAAGCTTCCGCCTCCTGGCTTATCGCGACAGCATCGAAGAAACGGCTATCTCAATCGTCAACCCCACGGAAGAGGAGCAAACAGTCACGGTCCGATTGTACGGCGGATGGACCATTCCGATCTCGAATGCACGACCGGATCCCCGGTTTGTGGAAAAGTCTTGGACGCTTGGCCCTATGACCCGCCTGAGCCGGTTCCTCTCAGAGTTGCTTCCTATTGAAGGGTATGACGATTCGACAGGCAGAACTGACGATAGGCCAGGCAGAACCCACGGTATAGTCCACGTCCAAGGCGAAACTCAGATTGCGGTGGGTGCCCTGGGTTTCGACCATGAGACAGGCGAGTTTTGGGGATTGCCCGTATTTGCCGAACCGCCAGAGCACCCTTGAGACTCTTTCCCCAGTACATCCAGTAATTGGTTGCTACGGAGGTCGCGTCAACCCGTCCTGCAGGTGCAGGACCAGAGCCTATCGCCAGTTTGCACCCAGGATGTGCAGTGCAACCATGTCCCTTGATTCCAGGTAGCGTACCGACCGAATCGCGGTAAAGTCCGTCACCGCACCCAGTCCTAGAGAAGAATCGCCCACAGGAGAAGAAAGGGTCAGCACTCCTCCCAGAGAAGGGGGAGGAAAGCCCATCGAATTGCATCACCTCGCCTCTTACTGTGCGCAGCCGGTTCAGATAGCCTTCGATCCAGTCCCGGCGATCTCCAATTCCAGATGCGTCACATTCTGACGGACCTGCTCCACATCCTGATGGATCCGAGACTCAACCCGCCCCTCCCGATAGATTCCCCAAGCTATTCCTCGGACGCCATGCTCTCCATCGAAGGCATCTCGCCCTCCAGAGGGATCACCGGCAACGTGGTGAAGATGTCGTTCATATCATCTAATTCCACGGCGACTCCGGTGAACTTCTGCGCGATTCCGGACGCCGTGCAGCGTACCGATCCTGTGAAGTCCGACGTGTCGTATTCGAACATCTCGCTGATGAACATGGCGTCTTGACCGTTGGCCGCCAACTTGACTTCTGCCTCTTCCATGACCTCGCCGCCCATCATCAGATGGCAGATCAGCATCAGCTCTTTCTCGCTCAAGTTGCGGAGTGCTGCGCCGGTGTCGATGCCTCCGGCCTGACGGCGAGCCGGGAAGATGGCGTCCCGGACCGGCTGGCTCGCTCCAACGCCAGCCACGCCGATGTGGGGAATGTCAAAGCGCAAGACCCCGCCGATGGGGCTGTGGGGACCGTCGGAGATCACTTTCACGGACCCGGTCACGGTCTCTCCCATGCCATTGGTGGAAATCGTGACTTCACTCAGGGCCGCCAATTCCGACTCGAGCGTGACCGCCCCGTAAGCCGTAGTTTGCAGATCTTCGCTGATGTCCACCACAGATTCCGGGTCGAGGAGTTGACCCATTTCGTCGTAGAAGTAGACGGCAGGAAGGATCGGAGTGGCGGCCAGATTCACCAACACGATGTCGGAGGTGATAGCGGATCCGTTGCCGAAGTGGGCAAAGTCCAGCGCGATCTGATGCCCGAGATAGATGCCGGAGCCGATGATCATGTTCTGGTCTGAAAAAAGGTCCGGGAGGGGCGAAGTGAAAGTCTCGACGTATCCCAACTTGGGGGAAGTATGGTCTTCGTCTCCGATCACGGTTGGATCGTCGAAATGATACTCGACATAGCCTCCCCCGGCTTTGGCCGCGGCTATGAGTTCCTGGGCGAACAGGGCTCCGGTTAATTGGTCTTCCAAACCGCTCAGGTCCTGGTCCACCGAGGCCGGATTGGCCCCATGCCAGCGGATCACACCCTCGTCATTCGAAATGTAAATGTAGACGGAGCCAAACTTCCATGGCTCCTCCAGGAATTCGTCAATCCGGCCACTCTCAGTAAGGCCCTCCACATGTGCCTTTGCCGCCTGGACGAAGGCCTTCAGGGTCTCCCGGTCCAGGACTTCCCTGGCCGTTATTCTGGTGCCTTGGGCAACAACGGGTTGCCATGCGGATAAGAGGCCGGCAAAAATTATGGCCCCCAAGAGAAGTGTCGATCTTGAAGATTTCATAGTGGTTACTCCTTTGTGCTGACAATAGGACGTTCCATCGGTGTAGATGCGGAAGCCTTGGCGGTTTAACTGATATCTGGATCGATCCCTTCAAGCAGAGAATCGAACTGTAATCAGCATTTATGATGCAGGGGGAATCCTTCTGGCCGAATCCCAGGCCGGGAAGCAAATGGAATCTCGAATTGGCGATGATATGAAGCGCCTGGACGAGCGCGGCGCCCGTCTTGAGCACAGTCAGGCCAAGCTCAAAGAGTTGATGAAGGGTTTGCGCAAGGCCACCACCCGCCCAAACGTCGCCCGACGCCCACCAGAGGGAATTCCCGCGAGATCATCGGCGAGACTCGTGCGGTCGCGCTCGGCGCCGGGGGCGGTCTCAGACTCGCATAAAGCAAATTATTCAGGTCTGTGTTGGCGGCCATGCAAAAGCACTTTGGCCGCCTGATGAAGGGACAGTTCCAGGTTGCCGTTCCGCATGTCTCCTCAGGCTCTAACCTGCCACATCAACGGTGTCATTTCTTGCCTTCCCGCAGGGACCATTGGGACGGGAGCGACCCCCCCAGGGGGGGGGGTTGAGTATTATAAATTTAAGGAAAACCCCCCCCCCCCCCCCCCGCCCCAAAAATGGGGGGGGGCCA
>JAPPLF010000045.1 GCA_028874215.1 Acidobacteriota bacterium | reverse complement strand
CCTGCCGGTTTCTGACACCCTGGATGAACTCCATGTAGGTAACCAATGATATCCGCCGGTCATCCGCATCTTCGACTAGTTGCGCTGCGCCTTCGTGACCCCTGAAAACCCAGATCATCACGTCGGTATCAAAAATCATCCAGACGGCCTTTTCTCAGATTGCGTACGTAAGCATCGACGTCCGTTGTATCCTTTCGATCTCGCCACATCCCGAACGCTTCATGGTTTTTTACGGATTTGTCCGTATGATGCCGGCTGGGAGATAGAATTGCCTTTTCCTTGCCCCGATAGTAAATCGTTACCGATTCGTTGCGGTCAAGCGCGCGCAAAACGTCTCTCATGCGTCGTCGCAGATCAAGTATGGATGCTTTCATGACCCCTCCTTGAAGTGTACACTTAATATGTTCAGTCAGGAGAAAGGCGTCAAGAGAAAATCGGATTTCCGATCAGTCATCAGCCTGAGTTTGTATCCGTGGAACACGCATATGGAGCAACCATCTGAATATGTTCCTTGACGCCCCGCCGAGCGCTTTTTCATCTTATCCTGCCCGGGCGACATGCCAGGCCCGATGATCACGGACCGGTATCAACTCTTGGTCTGGGGCGGTACCAACTGAGACATTACGAAGGCCTACATCGAAACACGTATAGAGGACACGGCAATGCCTGAAGCACAGATCGCGGTTATCGGCGGTACAGGGTTCTACGGGATGGAGGGGCTTACGGATCTCGAGGAGGTCCGGCCCGACACCCCCTTCGGCGACCCCAGCGACGCCATCGTGACCGGCACCCTGGAGGGCCGGCGCGTGGCGTTCCTGGCCCGGCACGGCCGGGGCCATCGCCTGGGCCCGTCCGAAATCAACGTGCGGGCGAACATCTTCGCGCTGAAGTCGCTGGGTGTCCGGTGGATTCTTTCGGTCAGCGCCGTGGGGAGCCTCCAGGAAGACATCCGGCCGCGGGATTTCGTCATACCGGACCAGTTATACGACCACACCCGGCACCGCACGACGAGCTTCTTCGGCGGCGGCCTCGTGGTGCACGTAGGCCTCGGTGAACCGTTCTGCGGGCCGTTGCGCCGGTTGCTCGTCGACGGTGCCGAATCGACGGGCCTGACCGTGCACGACGGCGGTACCTATCTCTGCATGGAAGGTCCCCAGTTCTCGACCAAAGCGGAGTCGAACGTCTACCGGGGCTGGGGGTTTTCGGTCATCGGGATGACAGCCGCGCCGGAGGCCAAGCTCGCCCGGGAGGCGGAGATCTGCTATGCCGCCATCGCGTGTTCCACCGACTACGACTGCTGGCACGAGGAACACGATTCCGTGACCGTCGACATGATTATCGAGAACCTGCACGCGAACGTGGACCACGCGCGCCAGGTCATCCGCCACGTCGTGCCGGCTATTCCGCTGGACAGCACGTGCCGCTGTCACAACGCGCTGGCCAATGCCATCGTTTCCGACCGCGACGCTGTGCCCGCCGGCACGCTGGAGAAGCTGAGGCCGATCGTGGGCCGCTATTTCGAGTAGAGGATCAGGACAGGTGTAACGGTCGGACGCCGGGCCAGTCTGTCCACATGTCATGGTGCTAAAACGGCACGAACGCCCGGCCAATCCACCCACATGTCGTCGCCGGGAGGCGCGTGCTCGTCCAGGTCCGCCCGCTTGTAGTCGTACAGGACCGCCTGGCGGATCCGGCCGGTCCGGTTGTGGCCGACGGAATGGCCCATGCGGTGGTGCCAGAACACGATGTCGCCGGCCTTGCCGTGGCAGTCCATGGGGGGCATTCCGCTCACCTCGTCCTTGTGGGCCAGGTATTCAGGCGTTTTGTCGAAGACGTAGCGCCGGGTGAAATCCCGGTAGAAAATCCGGTGGCTGCCCGGCCAAACGGTGAATCCGCCGCCTCCGGGTTCCACGTCGTCGATGTACCCCACGACGCCGAGGTGAAAGGGATGGGCGTCCACGTGGCAACCCATGGGACGGGGCGGCGCGGCGCCTTCGGGCAGGACACAGTAAATGCCGCGGATCCGATCCGGTTCGACCAGATTGCCCTCGCCGAGCAACTGCTCCGCCATGCCCATCACGGAAGGATCGGTGGCGAGGAGGCGGACCATCCAGTCCTCTCCGCCCGGTTGGCGGTACTTCCACATGAATTGGTGCCGGTTCGAAGCGCCGTCGTCGACCGGCTCCGGGAAGGGGCCGATCCAGGTTTCCGGTTTTTCGCGCTCGAGGGGCGGCGGCAGGTTGCTCCACATGCGTTCCCTGCCCCGGGCCATCAGATCGGGATCGAGGACGCCGCGCTTGATCAGGTAGCCTTCGCGGGCGAAAAACCGGATGTCTTCGTCGGTCAGACGGACCATGTCCATCCATCCTGTCAGTTCACTTGGATTAGTGGGGAGAATATATGGGTCGGACCGCGAAACCTGTCAAGGAGGATCACAAATTGAAGAAGCAGATCAGCAGGTGGACCGTCGCGGCAGCGCTGCTCGTATTCCGCCTCACTCCGAAGGCTGTGCTGCTCGTCCTGGGCCTTGCGCCCGGCGCGGCCGTGGCCAACGACGGATACCCCCGCATGGATGACGTCAATATCCTCCACTACCGGATACAAATGGAGATCGGCGAAACAGGACGGGCCATCCAGGGCGAGACCACGATCTTGGCGGAGATGCTGGCCGGCGGCCGGGACGTCCTGCCCCTCGACCTGGGCCCGCTCACCGTGGACCGGGTAACGGTCGGCGGAGAAAGCGCGGCTTTTACCCACAACGACCACCGGCTGAGCATCACGATGGGGGGCGGCCACGCAGCGGGCGACACGGTCACGGTGATCGTCTCCTATGGCGGGGAACCCGTGGACGGGCTGTTCATCCAGCCGAACAAGTTCGGTGACC
>JAPPLF010000044.1 GCA_028874215.1 Acidobacteriota bacterium | reverse complement strand
CTCACTTCTTCATTGATCCCTGCGGGAAGGCCTCTGCGAAGATGGGGAAGGGAGAGTTCCAGTCTGTCGTGAGAGAACGCGCCGCATGGGAGAGGACAATGGCGGGCTTGTTTTTTCGGGCGTTCTCGAAGATTGTGCCTGAGTGGGTTTCCGGCGGCGTATCGGCGGACTATGGCTTCGCGTAGGCCTTCAAGCTGGCGCTCTACGCAAGGCGGATCAACGGAGCCGGACAGACGCCCGAGGCCGACTCTCGCCAGCCAGATAGCCCGCCCAGTCGTCCATCAGCCGCCTCCGCCGCTTGAACAGGTCCGTGCGCCGGTAGGCGGCCTCGACCGGGTTGCGCACCTTGTGCGCCAAAGCCGCCTCCGCCACCTCGCGCGGATGATCCGTCTCCTCCGCCACCCAGTCCCGGAAACTCGACCGGAACCCGTGCGGCACCGCCGCAATCCTCAACCCACGGAGGAGTTCCGACATGGCGGTCCTCCCGAGTGGCTTTCCGCTCACTCTGGGAAAAACGAGCCGGTTGCCCCGACCGAGCACCTTCGCCTCCTTGAGGATCTCCAACGCAGGGCGGGTTAGCGGGACCCGGTGTTCCCGATACCCCTTCATGCGTCCAGCGGGGATGGTCCACACACCCTGGTTCCGGTCGATCTCCGTCCAGACCGCCCCCCGGACCTCGCCGGAGCGCGTCGCCGTCAGCACCAGAAACTCGAACGCCAGCTTCACCACCGGCCGCTTGTTCGATGCCCGCACGGTCCGGAGTGCAGACGCAATCTCCCCGTGAGGCAACGCCCGCATGTGACGCACGGCTTTCCCCTGCGAGCCGAGCACCGGACCGATCCGGTCGCACGGGTTGTCGGGCCGAAGATCCATCGCCACGGCCCACTCCAGGACCGCGCTGATGCGCTGGCGCAGCTTCCGGGCCGTGGCGGCCTTCTCGTGCCAGATCGGAGCCAGAATCCCGATCACGTCCGCGCTCGTCACCGCCGCAATCGGTATCTTTCCGATATGAGGCAAGACGTGGCGCTCCAGGCTTCTCAGCCAGAGCCGCGCATGCCGGGGGGAGCGCCAGCCCGGCCGCAGCTGCTTCCAGACCGTCCGGGCGGCGTCCGCGAAGGTGGGCATCGACTCGGCCCGCCGCTTCTCGGCCCGGGGGTCGCCCCCGTCGCGGGCCAGCTTCCGGTTGGCGAATGCCTTCTCTCGCGCTTCCTTGAGCGAGACGAGGGGAAATCCGCCGAGCCCGAGCTCGGTTCGGCGGCCCCGGATGGTGAGGCGCTGGATCCAACCCCGGCTGCCCGTGGGCCGGACATCGAGATAGAGGCCGTGGCCGTCACAGTAACGTCCGGCTTGGTTCACGTTGCGGACAAAGGCCGGTGTCAGGGCATTGAGTGGATGCCGGCCGCGCGGCTTGTGTTGTGGAGGTCGTTTCGTGAGTCTCATCCATACCACTATACCCCCCACAATATGGTGGATGCAAGGGGACTCATCGGATCAGTATGGGACAAGGTCGGATGTCCGATCTAGTTATAACTAAAACCAATATAAACACTTATGGACAATACTGGACCTACGTGGATGATACAGACGATTCAATCTAGGATTCCTGGCGGGAAGGCCAGAATCGAAGTGTGGCATCGTTTCCGGCGGCATGGTGGCTCCGAATCCCTCCTGCCCCGCCCTGCGGTAGACGTGACAGCTGGCGAGGCCCGCGCGGTTCGCCGGGGCGTGGTCGTGGAACATGCTCTCGACCGTGTGCAGGATCCCCGACCGATCGATCATGTAGTTGAAGTTCCTGTCACTCGGCTTGTAGGAACCGATATCCTCGGCCGGGAAGACCCCGTCGAAGACGATCCTGAGCTTCTCGTTGCTCCGCGCGAAACTGTCGTTGAGTCCACAGTGGACTGTAGCAGTGTTTGCCGCCGCTCCTCAGTTATCCACCCCACGAGGAGCCTCTTCCCGTGCACCTAATCCGAATGTAGTCTTAGGTTCCAATATCAAGCCGACCGAGTCTCGGAGGCCCCGAAAGGCCGGCTGCGAACTTGTCCCATACCCGTCCTGACATGAACATGATGGCTCTTCGATTTCACTCCTTCTCGGGCCCTTTCTTTGTCTGGTGGCTGTTTTTCGTCCTGTCGTCGGCGCAAACGGGCGGTCCACCGTCAGAGAACGTTCGCCGGGCGGCGAACGACTCGATCGAAGATCAGGCGCAGGAAACGGGAGAGACAATTCTGGTCTTCCCGGATTACGTCGACGGGGGCGGATGGTCGGTACAGTTGGTCATCAGCAACGTCGACCCGGAGGCCGCGGCCGAAGTCCGCGTGGATGTCTACGACCCGGACCGACAACCGGTCCTGGACCTGTTCGATTCGGAATTGACGTTGGAGATTCCATCCCTGGGCAGTCGAATCTTGAAAAGCGCCGGCTCAGGTGCCATTCGGCGGGGTTGGATCCAGGTCCGGACCGATGTGGCGACGATCAGCGGACTGTTGACCTATCGGCACGCCCAATCTGGGATCGAAGTCGGCGTCGAACCCGTCGAATTGGGACCCCGATTCGCCTTGTTCGTCGAGGAAACGCCGACGGTCGGCGCCGGCGTCGCGGTCTTCAAACCGGCCGCCTCGTCGCGTCTCGAGTTGCGAATCCGCGATGAGGAAGGGGACGATCCCTTGGAGGGTGGATTCGTTCCCTGGGTGGATTTTCACCAGGCGGCGCGCACGCTCCCGGAATGGTTCACCGCCGATGGGGTGGATACGGGGTTCCTGACCGACTTTCGTGGCCTGTTGTTCCTGGAGACCGAAGACGAATCTCCCTTCGCCCCGTTGGGGCTGCGGTTCGGGAAAGGAACGTCTTCCCTCTCGGCAGTGCCGGCGATTCGGACCCAAAGTGAGGAATCTCAAGGGACGGACCTTATCTTTCCCGACTATGTCGACGGAGGGGGATGGGCCGTGCAGCTGGTACTCAGCAACGTCGATCCGGACGCCGCGGCCCAGGTCCGGGGCCAAGTTCGCGACCCGGACGGACAACTGGTGCGGGATCTGTTCGATTCCGATCTGACGTTGGAGATTCCGGCGCTGGGCAGTCGAATCTTGAGAAGCGCCGGATCCGGATCCATTCGGCGGGGCTGGATCGAGGTCGAGACCGATTCGGCGGCGGTGAGTGGACTGTTGACCTACCGGCACGTCCAAACGGGGATCGAAGTCAGTGTCGAGCCGGCCCGGTTGGGGAAGGAATTCGCTCTGTTCGTAGAAGAATCGGGAACCGTGGGGGCGGGACTGGCCCTCTTCAAACCGGATGCAGATTCCAGGATCGAGTTGAGACTCCGCGACGAGGAGGGAAACGACCCATTGAACGGAGTGTTCGTCCCTTGGAGAGACTTCCATCAGGGCGCGCTCACGCTTCCGGAATGGTTCGATGTCCCGGGAGTGGATACGGGATTTCTGGCGGACTTTCGAGGCCTCCTGTTCCTGCGAACGGAGGACGAATCCGGGTTTTCCCCGCTGGGACTGCGATTCGGGAAGGGAACCTCCTCGCTCTCGGCGGTGCCGGCGATTCAGATCCCGGACGGGGTAGGGATCGACGGCGGCCAGGCTCCCCCTCCGACGGTGACGCTGTCGGCTTCACCGACGTCGATCGATCGGGGACAGAATGTGACATTGACGTGGTCGTCGACGAATGCGGAGAGCGCGGAGATCTCCCCGGACATCGGCATGGTGCCGACGTCCGGGTCTCGGACGGTGACGCCGAACGTCACCACGACCTACCGCATCACGGTGACGGGAACGGACGGACAGACGGCCACGGCGTCGGTCACGGTGACGGTGTCCGTTTCCGAGCGGATGGCGCTGGGGACGCTGTTCGATGCGCTGGGTGGATCGGGTTGGACCCGCAGCGACAACTGGCTGACCGACGTCCCACTGGGGGAGTGGTACGGGGTCGAGGTGGACAGCCGGGGTCGGGTGATCGGATTGCGGATGGCCGAGTGGGTCGACACTGAAGACGGAGGACAGCAGAAGATTGGGAACGGATTGACCGGGCCGATCCCGCCGGAACTGGGTTCGCTCACCCTCCTGAGAGTCCTGGATCTCAGTCAGAACCAATTGACGGGGGAGATCCCGCCGGAACTGGGCTCGCTGTCCCACCTGAGGGTCCTGGATCTCAGTCAGAATCGATTGGAGGGCAAGATTCCTCCGGAACTCGGGCGCCTCTCCGGCCTGGAGGTACTGCAACTCGTTGCCAACCGGCTGACGGGAATGATCCCACAAGAACTTGGGCGCCTTTCTCATCTGGAAATCCTGCGCCTCAGCATTAATCGGCTGACCGGGCCGATCCCGATGGAACTCGGGAATCTCTCCAATTTGGAATTCCTGTCCCTCCATAGCAACCAGCTACGAGGCCCGATCCCGGCGCAACTTGGGCACCTCTCTCGCTTGCAGAGCCTACACCTCGGAAGGAACCGGTTAACAGGCCCGATCCCGCCGGAGTTGGGAAAGCTGTCCCAGTTGTGGTGGCTGGAACTCGATTGGAACGAGCTGACGGGTCCGATCCCGTCAGACCTTTTGCAACTCGGCCAACTGGACACTTTCTTGTATTCCCACAATTTGGGCCTGTGCGCCCCCGGCACGACCGAATTCATCGCTTGGTTGAAAGGGATCAAACGACACGCAGGGCCGTACTGCAACGAGTCCGACGTGGCTGTGCTCGATTCGTTTTTCCGAAACACAGGCGGTGAGGATTGGACGAATTCCGGTGGCTGGAGCGGGGACGGTGCTGTGAGTGAATGGCATGGAGTGAGCGCCGACTCCCTGGGACGAGTGACGGGGCTCGATCTGAGTGGGAATGGACTGACAGGACGGCTCCCCAGAATCTTGGGCCAACTGGCGCAGTTGACCGAGTTGCGGATCGACTCCAACACCCTTTCCGGAAGGTTGCCGCTGGAATTGGCCCGTCTCTCTCTTCAGGTGTTCCACTACGCGGACACCGAGCTGTGCGCTCCGGTTGAGGAGTTGTTCCAAGCGTGGCTGAACGCCATTTCGGCGCACGAAGGCTCAGGCAGTAAGTGCGCGCCGCTGACGGACCGCGACATCCTGGTCGCGCTCTACGAAGCAACGGATGGGCCGACCTGGATCGAGAGTGAGAACTGGCTGACCGACGCCCCGTTGGAAGAGTGGCAGGGCGTCTTCGTTGACGTTGAAGGCCGCGTCAGCGTTTTGTGGCTCGGGGACAACAACCTGCAGGGTCCGATCCCGCCCGAACTCGGGAACCTCTCCAACCTGAGCCGAGTCTATCTCTCGGGGAACCAGTTCACGGGTCCGATCCCGCCGGAACTGGGCAACCTCGCCAAGTTGACCTGGCTTTGGCTCTCCAATAATGACCTGACGGGCCCGATCCCGCCCGAATTGCACAGCCTCGCCAACCTGGAAGACCTGAACCTCTTCGACAACAACCTCAGCGGCGCTATCCCGCCGGAACTGGGCGCTCTTGAAAATCTGACGGATCTTAGTCTCGGCACCAACAACCTGACCGGCCCGATCCCGCGGGAACTGGGCAGCCTCGCCAGCCTCAAGCAACTGTTCATCGGCGAAAACCCTCTCACGGGCCCGATTCCGTCCGAACTCGGGAACCTCTCCAACCTGGAGCGGCTTTCGATCCGTGGCACTCGCGTCACCGGCCCGATCCCGCCCGAACTCGGCAATCTCGGCAGCTTGGAGTACATGTGGCTCAACGCCAACGAATTGACCGGCCCGATCCCGCCCAAACTCGGCAACCTGTCCAACGTCACCGGTCTTGTGCT
>JAPPLF010000043.1 GCA_028874215.1 Acidobacteriota bacterium | reverse complement strand
CGGATCAGGCTGAAGAGCCTGTACCCGCAACTTTAAGTGTTATGGGGTACTAGTTCCCTGATCCCGAATACCTGTGCAAGTTGACGAAGTCATTTCGGTAGGGGTGCCCTTTGTGGGCGCGCTCTTCGGAAGTGCGATTCTCCGATCGCCGAGTCGCCAGTCCGGGGCTGTCGATGTTCCCGAGATCTGGCTTGACCCGAACCACGGACCACAGGCCGGCCGGCACCGGAATCATGGCGCCGCGATTCGAAGCCGCTAACTGTGAGGTCAATGGTTTCCAGCGAAAGTGGCTTAACAAAGAGTCCTTGGGCGGAGCATCGGAAACGCCTGGTGGACTGGGTTCGTCTCCAGTTGATCGGTCCGGCGCGTGATGGCCTTCTGCAGGGATCGCCTCTCGAGCGGTACCCCACCGGCGTTCTACACCCCGTGGAGCCAGGATACTCGGGCCTCGATCCGGCGAGTCCGGAGGACGACGAGGACCATGAGACGCCTCCCGGTGACGATCAGGCGAAAGAGGCGAAAATGGCCCAGCTGGTGAGGCGGCGGCGCTACGTGCCTCCCTCCTCGGTCGGTTTCTCCTTCTTTGTACGCTCCCACGACAACCTGAGCCTTCGCATCACCGCGTCCGCGGTGAGGTACGAACGGGTTGGCGATAGAGATGAAAAAGGAAAATTCAAGAGGCAAAAATCCAAGAGGCATCAGTACCGACGGACGCCAAGCGAATACACCATGAAATGGCCCGGCCACAACCTCAAACTGCCCGACGAAGTACTTCTTGAAGTTCGTGAACGGCCCCACGCGGAGGGCCTCCTTCTCACCGTGGTCTTTGCGAACCTCAGGGAGGCAGCCCCGATCGGTCACGACCGGAACGCCCGTTGCCTGTTCGAGGCGGGTCTGGAAGTCGAGATCGTGAAGGGCGAGTTGGCGGAGTACCCACGCGTCGACCCGAGCCTGCTCACCGAGGAAGAGCGGGAACTCGAGCTGCAGTATCGTGACAAGCGCATCTACGCGGTGGGCCACGGGGCGGCGGTGGACTGGACCGTCGAATCGGGGTCGCCCCCCAGGATCCGGACCAGATACATGCCGGAGGTGGACGTGCCGCTGGTGACGGTCAAAGCCCGGGGTGTGGATGAGGACATCCTGGTCATGAAGGACCTGGCCGAAGCCTCCGCCGAAGCGGTTGCGGACCAGCTCGACGTTTTCGTGGATGGCTACGAGCGCTGGATCAGAGAGCAGTCCCGCGACGCCGATGACCTGGAATCCGCGGTGGAACGGGACACTGCCGGGCGGATCTGCGGGCGGATGGCCACGGCGCGGGACCGCATGCGCCGGGGCGTGGCGCTGCTCCGGACCGATGCCGGGGCGAGGTTCGCATTCCGGCAGGCCAATCGGGCGATGTTGGCGCAGATGCGGCAGCAGGATCTCAACCGGGCCGAAAGGAAGCGGGACGAACCGAAGGACTCGCGGAAGTACCGGTGGCGGCCGTTCCAGCTCGCCTTTCTGCTGGCCGTCATCGAGTCGACCGTCCGGGAGGAGGACGAATTCCGCGGCGTGCTGGACCTGATCTGGTTTCCCACGGGCGGCGGCAAGACAGAGGCTTACCTGGGCCTGGTCGCGTTTCTGATCGTGTGGCGGCGCTTGCAACATGGAAACTCGGGCGGCGGCACGGCGGTTCTGATGCGCTACACCCTGCGTCTGCTGACCCGGCAGCAGTTCGAGCGCGCGACCCGCGTCATCTGCGCCTTGGAGCTGTTGCGCCGGGAGAATCCGGATCGGCTTGGCGATGAGCCCATCACCGTCGGCATGTGGGTCGGCCGCGCGGCCAGTCCGAATACCTGCCGGCAGGCGCAGGATTGCGTAAAGGAGCTGGCGGCGGGCGATGAGGACGCCGGTCACCAACTCGTGCTGAGAACGTGTCCGTGGTGCAATCGGGAGTTCGAGGCGCCTCGGAGCTATCGGGCGACGCTGGAGTCGTTTGCCTTCCTGTGCCGGAATCCCGAGTGCGAGTTCGGTCCGGATGGCGAGTCGGACGAGCCGGCCCCGCTGCCCTGCAACGTCGTTGACGAGGCCTTGTATCAATGCCCGCCGACGCTCCTGATCGCCACCATCGACAAGTTCGCCCGCTTGGCCTGGGAGGAACGGTCTTCAGTCTTCCTCGGCAGGCGGCCGCCCGGAGGCCGCTCCCCCCGCCGCCCTCCGGAACTGGTGATCCAGGACGAGCTCCACCTTATCGCCGGACCGCTCGGGTCCGTGGCCGGCCTCTACGAGGCGGGGTTGGAGACGGTGCTGGAGCAACGCGGCGTGCGTCCCAAATACGTGGCGTCGACCGCCACCATCCGCATGGCTCGTGAGCAGGTGAAACGGCTGTACGGGCGCGAGCTCGCCGTGTTTCCGCCGCCGGGCCTCTCGGCGGAAGATTCATGGTTTGCGCGGACGGATCCATCGAAGCCGGGCCGACTCTACGTTGGCTACCTGGCGCCGGCGCTGGATCAGAGGCGCTGCCTGGCGCCGTTGGCCGCCGCCCTGCTGCACGCGCCGTTGGCCGTGTTCCAGGAACAGCAGGACCGGGACGACCTGCTGGAAGCCTGGTGGACCCAGGTGATCTATCACGGCAGCCTCCGCGGCGTCGGCAACAGTCACAACGCCTTCGCGACCTCGGTGCGCGACTTGGTGCGGCGTCTCGACCGGGAACACAGAATGGCGGTCCGCGACGGCGCCGGATCCGACGATGAATCGACCGTCGACCCCGAGGGGACCGATACAGGAGGGACGGCCGAGTTGCGGCAGAACGTGGTGCAGCTCACCAGCTTCTCGCCGCCGCAACGGAACGCCCGGACCTTCGATCAGTTGCATCGCCGCCGGGGCGAGCCGGACTGCCTCGACGCGGTGCTGGCCACGAACATGATCTCAGTGGGCGTGGACGTCGACCGATTGGCGGCGATGGTCATCAACGGCCAGCCGCTCACCACCGCCGAGTACGTCCAGGCCAGCAGCCGAATCGGCCGCGCCGCTGTCCCAGGACTTGTTTTCGCCAACTATTACCGCCACCAGGCGCGCAGCCTCTCCCACTACGAGAACTTCCGCCCCTACCACGAGTCCTTCTACCGATTCGTGGAACCGACCAGCGTGACGCCGTTCACCTACCAGGTCCGCACCCGCGCCCTGCATGCCGCCCTGGTGACGGCTCTGCGCCACGGGTGCGACGCCTGGAGTCGGAACGAGGACGCCGGCGCATTCGACGCCAACGACGACCGGGTGAGGGAGGTGATCCGGCGATTGAAGCGCCGTTGCCGGGAAGCCGACGAGGCTCGGGGCGAGATCTCGGGCCGCCACCTCGACCGGCTCGCCGAACGATGGCACCAGGAAGCGCGGCGTTGCGAGCGGCAGAGGCGACGGCTGAGCTACCAGGCGAATGATCGATCCGCAGACGGCCTATTGCGCCAATTCGACGACCCGCCTTCCCGGGGGCTGTGGCGGACGCTGAACTCCATGCGCAACGTCGAGGACACGGGAGTGTTGCAACGCGATGACTGACGAAGCCATGCCGGTGCGGCTATCGCACCTGCTGCGGCACTGTTCCGTGGGCGCGGTGGTCCGGGGGCCGGATCACCTGGTGACGGTGAAGGACACGACATTCTGGAAGGGCAGCGACGAACAGGGGATTCGCCACGTCGAGCGGGTGCGCCGCGCCCTGAAGATCGACAAGGCCCTGCGCACGCCGCCGAAGGCGAAGGTGGAGAACAACGGCCGGGTTTCCGGACACGCCATTCCGGCCATGCGCTTTCCGGCCTGGACGCGGTGCTCCAGGTGCGGCCTGCTCCATCATCTCCCGTGGCGGCGCGCCCGAACCGACCGGACCGAAACACGCGGCGAGGTGCAGATCGACCCGTCCCGCTGCTCGGGTCCGGCGCCGCACCATCGGATGGGTGGCGACGATCCGGTCTGCGGGGGGAAGCTGGAACAGGTCCCCTGGGTACTGGCGCACGAACACGGCTACCTGGCGGACGTGCCCTGGCATGCTCTGGCGCACCACGAGCCGAGACGCGCGGCTTCAAGGGCGTGTCCGGCGGATTGGAAGAGTCCGTACCTGCAGATCCAACCTGCCGAGTGGGGTTACCGGGTTCTTTGTACGAGATGCCGCGCCTCCGGTCCCATTGCGTCGCGCTTTCCCTATTTCGGCCACGAATGGCAGCAGCCGTGGCTGCGCAAACCCCCCGAGGAGAGGCCGGAGGGATTGGCCTGGATCCTGGAGATCGGCGACGTTCGCGTCCACTCGCCGGAGACCCGGACCGCGTTGGTCATCCCCCCTGAATCCCGCATCCGCAAGGGAACCGTGGTGGACCGGCTCTACAGCAGCACGGACCGGAAGGAGGAGATCCGGGATTGCCGGACCGAGCTGCAGCGAAGGACGACTCTCGGGCGAATCGCCGCCGAGTGGGGTTGCGGCATCGATGAAGTCGAGGAAGCGCTCGAGGAGATCGAGGGTGGATACCCGCTCTACGGGAAATCCGCCGGCGATGGGGATCTGCTCGGCAGCGAGTACCGGGCATTGATCGGGGAGATTCCGGACCTTCATGAGGACGAGGACTTCGTCACCGAACATCACACGCGGGCTTGGTCCGATCTCGGAGGAAAGCTGCAGGGAACCGCCGCCCGGCTGATCGCCGCCGTGGACCGGCTGATCGCCGTCAACCGGCTCAAGGAGATCCTGGTGCTCGATGGGTTCCGGCGTCTCGAAGGCCGGATGACACCGCCGGATCTCGCCGGGATGGCCGACTGGCTGCCGGCTCTGGAACTCTACGGAGAGGGGATCTTCTTCACCTTGCGCGAGTCGTTTATGAGGCGATGGGAGGCGGACCGGCAGGTTCGGGACCGCGCCCGGATATTTCTCGACCGGTTCAATGGGTCGGGCATCCGTTCACCGATGGGACCTCCAACGGTTTCTCCCCGCTTCCTGCTTCTGCACACGCTGGCTCACCTGATGATCCGGGAACTGGAGACAAAGGCCGGATATCCTGCCGCGTCGTTGCGCGAACGCATCTATTGTCAGAACGGGGGCGCTGTGGACTCCGGGTCGATGGCGGGAGTCCTGATCTATGTCGCCGTGCCGGACACGGAAGGTTCCCTGGGCGGTTTGATGAGTCAGGCCGAGCCGAGCCGGTTTATCCGACTGTTGAGTTCGGCGGTCGAGGCGGCCGAATGGTGCTCGCTGGATCCGGTCTGCGCCCGGCAGGAAGGTCACGGTCCCGGGCTCCTGAACCGTGCTGCCTGCCATGCCTGCGCCCTGCTTCCGGAGACGAGTTGCGCCTTCGGCAACGTGCTGTTGGATCGCGCCTTCGTCACGGAAGTCGCCGGCGGCATTACGGGGCTGTTCGACATCGTGGAAGGTCCGGAACAGCGAGGCTGACATGGCGAAGCGCCGGTTTGAACTGCCGGGCATCCAGGACCTGAGCAAGCAACAGGAAGCGGCTCTGGCCCTGTCCAAGAATGGCCAGCATCTGATCGTCGGCGGCCCGGGGACCGGGAAGACGGTGTTGGCGCTGATTCGGGTCCTGCGTCACGCCAGGGATGGTGACCCTCATGTTTTCCTGGTCCACAATCATCTGCTCCACCGTTGGAGCGACCAACTCGCTGGAGAGACGCTGTCGAGCACCACTTGGATAAAGTGGTTTGGCCGGAAGATCTGGGAAATTACCGGCCAACTGCTGCCGACCAAGCGTGCCGATCCTCCCGGTGGTTTCCAACCCATCGACTGGGACGCCGTTTCGGATCTCGTGAAACAGGTAGGACCAGTCAAGAATGCTCCGTACCTTGTAATCGACGAGGGTCAGGACATGCCGCCACAGTTTTACCGGTCCCTGGTCATGCTGGGCTTCGAACGGTTCTTCGTGGCGGCAGATCAGAATCAACAGATCACCGAGGCCCACAGCAGCCGCAAGGACCTTGAAACGGAACTGGGCATCGACACGAAGGACGTCGTCGAATTGACCCACAACTATCGGAACAGCGCGCCGGTGGCCAAGCTGGCTCGCGCGTTCTACACGGGTGATCCTGCCAGCCCGCGACCGGCATTGCCTGGGCGCCACGGGTTGCCCGCGTGGCTCATCGATTATCCGCCGGAGCGTCTTGCGGAGGTCTGCCGCCGGATCGTCCGGCTCGCTGATCGCGATCCGAGGACGATGGTCGGCGTCCTCGCTCCGAACAACGATGTCCGTCAGCGTTATCTCGACGGGCTGTGCTCGGTGGAAGGAGCCGCCCTGGACCATGATCCTCCGGCTATCGAATCCTTCTACGGCAGCCATCAGCCCGAAGTGCGGTTCGATGAAGGCGGCATCCTGGTCATCAACTGCCAGGCCTGCAAGGGCCTGGAGTTCGATGTCGCCGTGCTGGCCGACATCGACCGGCACTTCTATCGGCCTGACGATCGGGAGGCGGCGATGAAGCTCTTCTACGTCATGGTGGCCCGAGCGCGAGAGCGGGTGGTTCTGCTCCGTCAGAGCGGGGTCGAAAGTCGAATCGAAGAGATACTGCCTGACGATCCCGAAGTTCTTCGGAGAGGAGTTATTGGCGGGAGCAAGCGAAGTTGACGGCTCAGGGATCTCTGTTGAGCACCATGGGGCAGCCATCCGCAACCCTCAACAAGGGGCAAGGTCCGGCGGCGGGCTACCTGGTTACCAATCACCTGAATCTGATGTACATGCTGGGGGCGGGCCTCTTGTTGCCTCCCGCCGGGTTCGGGAACAAATACTACCGGGACAACCTCGACTGCTCCCCCGGCTGGATCCCGTTGTTCACCGGCAAGGCCCGCCGTGGAGCCGTCGACCACTCCCTCGTCGAGGCGAAACACCTGAAACCGTGCATCGTGAGGATTTCCCTCAAGGAGTTCGCCGGACGGGTGTTCTCTCTCGAGTCGGGAAATCTTCAGGAACGCCGTTTCCCCGACGAAGTGGGCAAGGCCGAGTTGCTGTTCCTCCCGGCGCCACTCCCCACATCTGCCATCGAGAAGATCCTGTTTCGGTCGGTGGAGGAACGGAAGGCGTGCGAGAGGGATGCCCGGGACTACGCCAACGTGCCCTGGAGCGAGTACAGCACCAGGACGGACAATCCACGATTCTCGAATGCGTCGAAGGATGCCTGGCCTCCGGAACGGGTTCCTGACGCTCGGGAAGCCGTCTTGGGTCCCGCTCAGGCCGCCGGCGGGGTCATGGCGATGCTGCGGCTGACGAGCAATCGCAGCGCGGCCGGGATGGACGCTCGGAGTGAGCCCTTGGGCGTTGCGGCTGGTCGGATTTCCTTTGATCCGCCGCCCGAACCCGCGCCCGAGTTGACGGGCTCAATCCTGGCGGGATTGGAATCCTGGATGCGCTCCGGCGCCGGACCGCGGCTGTCGGCAGAGTCGATTTCCGACTCCGACGGGCGGAACGCATGGAGGAGGTTGTTCTGGGGCGCCGTTGGCAGGCTTGCGCGGGAGACCGGTGCCGGAGACCGGGACGACGCGGCTGCCGCACTGCTCGAGTACCTCGGTGACGTCTCGACGCGGATCTCTTCCCAATTGCGGGAGCGGGTCCGGAGTCTTCAGGACGACCTCGAGTCCCTGACCGGATTGGGGGAGTTTCGAGCCTCGGATCTGTGGCGAAAGTACTCGACCCCGCTGCCTCGGGCGATGTCGTTGCTGTTCCTGCGGCGGACCTGTTCCGAACTGCTGGAATTCCGGGCGCCCGAACTGACGGAAGAAGACTGGCTGGCAGCCGCCGTCCTGTTCGGCGCCCGGTCCGGATGGTTGTCGTTGCCCATGTCACTCCGGGGCGGACCGGCGGCTTCCCGGGCGGTCTCCCATCGCATGGCGACCCTTAGCCATCGCATTGCCGGCACCGGCTTCGACCTGGGACCGGCGCCGGAACGTCCGAAACCCCTCGCCGAGTGGTTCTTGGGAAGCTGGAGCGCCCGCCAACGTTTGGCCGCTCTGGAACTGGCCCGGAAGCAAGCTTGGGACTGCATCGAGACGCGGGTGAAACTGGGGCGCGGCGACTATCGTCTCGAGGTCGCGCGGGGCGGAATGGAGATCGTGTTCCCAGGTGAAGCCAAAGCCGTCGATACGGCAGTGGACAGGGACCGTTTCCTCAAGCTTCTGGCGGAGACGGCGGTCGTGGATCCCAAGATCGAGGCGCTCGTCGCCGAGAAATTGAGGGTCTGAATCCATTGCAACGTCCTCGATTCTGGCCGGTTCATCCCGACGGCCTCACCGTCCCCGAGATTGACAACTCAGCCCGGCTTGGTAAAAAATTCGTCATCGTCAGGTGGCCCCATCGTCTAGTGGCCTAGGACGCCGCCCTCTCAAGGCGGTAACACGGGTTCGACTCCCGTTGGGGCTACCATCCCTCCTTCCCTGAAGATTGAATCACGCGTTGCGGCGGGGCGGGTCCGATTTGCGCACGGTTTCCTCCACCGCTCGTGTAGGATGAAGCGATGAAGTTTCGCGCGGTTGCCGCCAGCCTGCTGAGCTTTCTTTTCCTCCACTTCTCTCCGGCTCGAAACACGGATGACGTGAAACCGCTGGAATTGGGCTCGCGCCTTGAGTTGTTTGTCGACGACACTCTGATCGAGTCCATGAGGGGCGTGGAGTTGAAGCTTCATCCCCCCCGTTCGGCCGGCAAGGTCCTTTCTTTCGACCGTCCTTGGGAAGGTGGGACGAGCGACTACATCTCGGTTTTCAAGGATGGGGACCGGTATCGCATGTACTACCGCGGCAGCACCCATTTCGCGAAGGGTCTGACCGTCCATTCCATGCTGGAATCGGGGGAAACAGTCACGCCCGACCATCCCGCATTCACCTGCTATGCCGAGAGCCGGGACGGAGTCCATTGGACCCGACCCTCCCTGGGGCTGTTCGAGTTCAATGGATCCAGAGACAACAACATCGTCTGGACCGGGGCCCACGGAGACCCGGCCCACTGCTTCATGGCGTTCAGGGACGAGAATCCCCAGGCCCCCGAAGATCAGCGTTACAAGGCCTTGGCCAACTACCATAGTCCGGGCCTGAAACACGTCATGGGGGTCGTGTCCGCCGACGGGATCCACTGGCGTCTCATCCAGGACGAGCCCCTCATCACCCAAGCCGTGGATTGGGGCGGCGATCTGGCCTTCTGGGATTCGGAGCGGGAGGAATACGTCGCTTATCTTCGAGGACTCCGGGGCCAGAGGGTCCGGGAGGTTGTGCGGTCCACATCTCCCGATTTCATCCACTGGACTCCGCCCGAGTTCATCGACGTGGGGGACACGCAGCCCGAGCATTTCTATACAAATGCAGCGAACCCCTATTTTCGGGCGCCCCACATCTTTCTGGCTTTCCCCCGGCGGATGGTCCCCTGGCGCACTCTGGCGCCCTTCAGGTCCCAGCGGTATGCGGGAGCTTCGGACGTGGTTCTCCTCAGCAGCCGTGATGGACAGCACTGGCGGCGAACCTTCATGGAGGCGTTCATCCGGCCCGGCCGCCACGTCCGGAACTGGATTCATCGCGCCAACACGCCGGCGACGGGCCTGGTCCCCACCGGACCGGACGAACTCTCTCTTTACGTGCAGCGCCACTACACCTTTCCCAGTGTCCACCTGGAACGGTTCGTACTGCGCACCGACGGGTTCTCCTCCGCAAATGCCGGAGCGGAGGAAGGCGAATTCGTCACCAAGCCGTTGACCTTCGAAGGCGACTCCCTGGTTCTGAATTTCGCGACCTCGGCCGCGGGAGGCATTCAGATCGAGATACAGGACGTTTTCGGCAATCCCATGCCGGGTTTCAGCTTGGAGGAATCTCCCATCGTGTGGGGAGATGAGATCGAACATGCCGTCCGTTGGGACCGCAGCCGTTCCCGGAAGACCTCCGAACAGTTGATGCGCCGGATCGCGGGCGACCCCGTGAAGCTGCGCTTCGTGATGAAGGACGCGGACCTCTATTCCTTGAAATTCCGGTAGGTCCTCCATCCCCTGTGCGGTCTGCAATAGAGTGGCCGGCCAGGACGAAATCTCAATTGGTGCTGACGCAACTACCGAGGAACACTACTTAAATGAACAAGAAACGCCGCTTCAATCCGATTCTGGCGGGGATGGTCTGCAGTCTCACCTGGGGAATCTCCCTGTCCCAGGAAGACTCTTCTCCGGTGGTGACCCATATCTTCACCGACTGGACCAAAGTGGATCCGGGAAACGCCATCTTCCCGGTCGATCTGACTCATGTGAGCGTGCACGATCGTCAACTGATCGCCAAAGTGCACGACTACTACAAGGTCACCATGGTCATCTCCGAGGGACCCACCGCCTCCCGGAGAATACGGGCCGCCAGCGGCGTGAAGATCGCCATCGAGAAGGGCCGGCTGGACGGTCCCTGGCTCAAACCGGAGAAACCTTGGGAAAGAAGCGGCATCGGGCCGAGGACCGTGATCCAAGAGGACGGCCGCTACCGTCTCTGGTATGGCTGCGGGTGGACCGTACGGGACCGTGCAGTCGTGGCTCCCGACGGCCGCTTGAAACTGGGATCGGAAGGAGGAGGCTCCGGGGTGTGCTATGCGGAGTCAGAGGACGGCCTGAACTGGAAACGAGTCTCCATGGGCATGGTGGAGTTCGAGGGGAGCCGGGACAACAACCTGATCACCCTCAACGGTCTGGCCGGAATCAACGGGCACATCTTCGTCGATCCCAACGCTCCTCCCGAGGAGCGGTACAAGACCGCCAGCCTCACCAATATCCGGTTGTACAAGCCGAATGCCAAGAGCATGGGCGGAATCATGGGAGCGGCCGTCTCGGCCGACGGGATCCACTGGAAACGCCTTCCGGAACCGCTCTGGGACACCTATTTCAACAGCGACGGCGGTCCCAGCATCTACTTCGACGGCAAGTTGAAAAAGTACGTGATGCTGATGCGGCAGAACTATCCCCGCCGCCGCAGCATCGCCCGAGCCGAGACCTCGGACTTTCGCCGGTGGCCCCATCCCAACCTGGTCCTGACTCCCGGACCTGAAGAGTCGCCGTCCGATGACTTCTACAACAACACCTACCTCCACTACCCGGGGACGGAGAACACCCACCTGATGCTGACCGCCATCTATCATCGGGACACGAGCCTGGTCGACCTGCGGCTGGCCACGAGCCTCGACGGCATCGTCTGGAATTGGGTGAGCCGCGAGTCCATCGTGGAGTTGGGCAAGCCAGGGGGATGGGCCGGCGGCTCCATGTACGCTGTCCCATCCATGGTGCAACTGCCTGACGGCCGTATGGCGGTTCCCATCGTCGGAAGCAGTTGGTCCCACAACGAGTGGTGGAAGGTCCGTTTCCAGAAGGATCGGAATTGGCCTCGGGGGATTGGCTGGGCCACCTGGGAGGATGGCCGTCTGGCCGGCATCGAGGCCGGACAGGAGGGCCAGTTCACGACCCAGCGCTTCCGCTTCCAGGGCAAGCCGGTAGAGGTCAACCTCAGGACCCACGGTGATTCGGGATCAGTGGCCGTCGAGCTGATGGTGGAGGGGGATCCGGACCGGAAGGTCTACCGGGCTCAACCCATTTCAGGGAACCGAATTTGGGTTCCGCTGGTCTGGAAGGACGCCGGGGGAATCGAAGATCTGGCCGGGAAGATTGTGCGTCTGCACTTTCGTCTCTTCAACGCCAAGGTGTTCGGCTTTCGCAGCGCGGGATTGGTCGCCGTCGACCCCCTCAGGCGGCCGAAGAGCGGTTAGGAATTCCCGGGCACCGGAAGCAGGACTCGAAATGTGCTTCCCCGGCCGGGAATGCTCTCCACCGAGACCGTGCCGTTGTGGGCCAGCACCACTCTCTTGACGATGGAGAGGCCCAGTCCGGTCCCGCCCAGTTCCCGGGAACGGGCCGTGTCGACCCGGTAGAAGCGTTCGAAGATGCGGTCCAGGTGCCGGGCCTCGATGCCGATTCCACTGTCCTCCACCTCCAAGAGGGCCTGGTGTCCCTCCCGGCTCAGGCTGACCGTCACCTCGCCCTCCTTGGGTGTGTACTTGAGTGCGTTTCCCACCAGGTTCGACGTGACGAGACAGAGTCCCTCCATATCTCCGGTGGTCCACATTGGACGGTCCGGGACCCGAATGTGAAGCCGGATTCTCTTGACTTCCGCGGCCGGGATGGCCTCCTCCGCCGGAACGGCAACGGTGTCCCGCAGGTCGACAGTTTCGCGGGTGACTCCCTCTTCCGATTCCATTCGGGACAGAGTCAGCAAGTCGGACACGATGGAGGAGAGACGGAGGGACTGGTTCCGGGTCTTTCGAAGAAACCGTTCCCGCGTCCGGCCGGACATATCGGGGTCGTCCAGGATCGTTTCCACGAGAGCCTGGATGGCGGCGACGGGCGTCTTGAGTTCGTGGGAGACGTTGGCCACGAAATCCTGTCTCATGGTCTCGACCCGCAGCCGTTCCGAGACATCGTGCATCACCATCACGGCTCCCGCCGGCTCCTGTTCGCCGTTTCGGAGAGGCGTGGCCTTCAACTCGATGGACCGGTCTCGGGGAGACGACCTGATTTCCAGGCTGGTCTTCACTCCCCGCCCTTCCCGGAGGACGCTGGAAATGGTCTCCGGGATTTGCGGGATCCTGGTCGTTTCCCAAACCGGCTTGCCGAGACTGGTCGAGGTGTCGGCTCCCAAAATCCGGCCGGCGGCTTCGTTCATATGCAGGACACGTTCATTCTCGTCGACGGCGACCACTCCCTCGGCCATGCCGCCGAGGATCGCCAGGAATTGCCGGTGATCGGTCTGAAACGTCTCCATGCGTCGTTGGCTGTTGCGCGCCATCCGGTTGAGTGCATCGCCCAATTCTCCGATCTCGTCCGATCGCGCAATGGACAGGCGCTGGCCGTAGTCGCCCCTGGCCATGGACTCGGCGATGCGAGTCATGGAACCCATGGGTCTGAGCAGGCGTCGAGCCACCAGCAACCCCAGAATCAGGGCCACGAACGCCAC
Source organism: Acidobacteriota bacterium (assembly GCA_028874215.1). Lineage (NCBI taxonomy): Bacteria > Pseudomonadati > Acidobacteriota > Acidobacteriota bacterium. The sequence continues at coordinate 13,807 of JAPPLF010000043.1, read as the reverse complement.
GGCTAAGGTGCCCGCCAAGACCGCCTTTCCCGAACGCCCCAGTCTTTCGTCAATCGCCGAGAGCGGCATGGAGACCCGGATGTAACCCACGTTGCCGAGGTTGTCGCCGACGGGCAAGGCGAGAGAGATCCCGGGAACGCCACGAATTTCGCTCAACCTGGGACGCGTGTCCAGGCCGTGGGACCGAGCCCTCAGAATCTCCGGCCGGTTCAACTGGTTGTCCATTCCCGCCGGATCCTGGTCTGAATCGGCCAGGACGCCGCCGTCGGTGTCGATGACGGTGAGGCGGGCTTTCATCTCACGGCCGAGGTTGCGGAGTCGATCCTGCAGTTCCGACGCCGGTTCATCGGCGGGGCGCTGCCCGGCGAATTCCCTGAAGAAGAGGGCCTGAGACCTGAGCGAGGTCTGAATATCCTCGAGTGAGTCTTCCCGGATCCGCCGGAAGATCAAACCGCCCAGGATGGATGCGGTCAACACGATGAGGACGAAATAGCCCAGATAGAGTTTCCACAGCAGGCGGGAACGGAGCATCTACTGCATGTATTCGTCGTGGAAGCGGTAGCCCACGCCGCGAACGGTCTCGACCAAATACCTGTGAGATCCCAGCTTCCGGCGGACTGCACCGACATGGACGTCGATGTTGCGATCGTCAATGAAAGTATCTTCTCCCACGACCTGGTTCAAGAGTTGGTCCCGGGTGAATACACGTCCCGGCTGAGACGCCAGGCAGTGCAATAGGCGAAACTCGGAAGCGGTCAGGTCGATTCGTCTGCCGCCGACGCGCACCTCGTGGCGTCCGGAATCGATCACGGCGTCTCCCACGACGATTCGTTCCCGGCTCTGATAGTCCTGGAGTGGTCCCCTGCGGAGCACCGCCTTGACCCGCTCCATGAGCTCCCTGGGGCTGAAGGGCTTGCAGACGTAATCGTCTGCGCCCAAACCCAATCCCAGGACGACGTCGCTTTCTTCGCCGCGGGCCGTGACCATGATGATGGAAACGGTTCGCGTCCGGGGGTCGGCCTTTATGCGGCGGCAGATCTCGACTCCGTCCAGACCGGGGAGCATCAGGTCCAACAGAACCAGATCGGGCTCCAGGCTGCGGACCAGTTCCAGGCCCCGTTCCCCATTCAGAGTCGCGTCCACCTGGTACCCATCTCTCAGGAGGTTGTGAACGATGACCTCCTGGATATCGGGTTCATCCTCGATAACGATGATTTTCTTGCCGTTGTTCATGGGGTTGCTTCCATCTCGGCCGATCCAGTGCCGATGGAAGTTTACCGGGGCATTTTAAAGGAGGATTGAAGAGTCCGTTTAACAATTTGTGGATTCGGGAGGATTCAAGTTTTGCGGAGACCTGTGACATGGTGGATCGGAATCAATTGTCCCTCGGCGCAGCCAGCTCCTCCGGGATCAGGTATCCCGCCTGCATGAACGAGATGACGTCGGCCAGTTCCTGGCGGGTCAGGTTTTCCTCGAAACCCTCCGGCATGATCGACACCTCCGAAGCCCGGATCTCGGCGATTCGGCCCCGGAGAATGGTTTCCTGCTGGTTCGGCCCGCTCCGCAGAGTGAGAGTGCCGGGAGTCTCGGCGGCGATGATCCCTCCATAGACCCTGCCGTCACGGGTGGTGACGATGTAGTTCTGATAGGCGGACAGGATGAGCCCGCTGGGATTCAGGATGTCGAAAAGGAGTTGTTCGCGGGTATGGCCCTGGACCGCCGTCCTCAACCCCGGTCCCACGCCGACGCCCTGATCAGGTTCATGGCAACGGGCGCATTCCCTCCGGAAGACCTTGCCGCCGTTGAGGGGATCGGCCTCCAGCTCCAGGACCGGCAGGTGCTCCTCCACCAGCGCATCCCGGTCCGTGGTGTCCGCCTGCAGGATCTCCAGGGCTCGGCGGCGGACCTCTTCTCCGGGATGGTTTCTCAAGAACTGCTTCTGCTGATGGTCCAGTGCGGCCCTTTCCATGGCGCCGCTCTCGACGGCGCTCAGCAGGGCCTGCACCCGCGCGGGGTGGCTGAGCAGGATCGCCAGAGCCTGCGCACGCGCATCCGGGGAGAACGTGCCCCATTTTTCCAGGACCAGGCGGCTGACGTCCGGATCTTCGAAATAGGAGAGGGTTTCCAGGGCGGCCCGCGTCAACTCCGGATCCGCGACGGTCAGGACACGCGTCAAGACCGGCTCCGCCTCCCGGTAGGTTGCGGCGGCGAGCATCCGGACGGAGCTGGATCTCCGGGCCGCCGAAAGCGATTCATCCAGCACGTCCTTTCTGGCGGTCGCTACCAGCGATGGAACCCGGAAGTGCTTGCCGACTCTGGCCGCCGCGTCGCGCACCTCCTGTGAACCGCTCCCCAGCAGGCTTCGCAGTGAACCGGCTGCTCCTGCCGGGTTCAGCCGCACGATTTGCGCCAGCTCCAGTCCTCGCGCCAGCCCTGAGAGTCCCGCGGCCCGCAACCCTTTCTCTCTCAGCGGCCGAGAACGGGCCAACAGGCGAACCAGACGCTGGACCTCTCGTCCCTCGCTGCGGGCGCCAACGACGGCAGCCAAGTCGTCCAGAAATCCGGTCTTGTTCGGAGCCGGCGGATTGAAATAGCCACGTTCCGCCACCATCGATTGCAACAACTTCAGCGAGGACCCGGCGTCGGAACTGAGGACCGCGGCTCGTTGCCAGGGGTCCTCTCCGTGGCGGGCCACCAGGTCCCGGAACGCGTCATGCACACGGGGACCGGAGAATTCACCTAGGCTCAGGGAGAGTTGGAAGGCGACACGGGGGGATGGATCGCCCGTCATCTTCACCAGCTTGGGAAGAAGTCCGGGGAACTTCTCGGCAAGAATGACGGCCTGTTCCCGGACGCCCGGTTGGTCGTCTTCCAGGGCTTCACCGACGATGGCTTCCTCCAGGGCGGACAGGCCTTCCAGTGCAAAGAGGGCATGGAGCCGGCCTTGGGGATTCTCTCTGTTGCCCGCCATTTCTCTCAAGGCGGGAAGAGCGGACCGGTCCTGCCGCTGGAGCAGGAGCCGCTGGGCGGTGAGGCGCCACCACTGGTTAGGGGAGGCGAGATGCCCCACCAATTCCGGTGTGGCGGCCTTGTGGAGTTCGGGACGAACGTATGGGCGGGAGGCGGAATCCCGCGGCACGATCCGGTAGATGCGGCCATGATCGATCCCGGCGTAGAAGTCGAGGCCTTCCTTAATGGGCTCGGGGATGGAAGCCGGAGTCTCCACGTACTGGCGGCAGATGTCGACGACGTAGAGGTTGCCGTCCGGACCCACGGCGAAGCTGGCGGGCCGAAACCAGCGTGACGTGGAAGCCATGAACTCCCGGTCCCGTTCCTCCTCGGGCCGGTCGGCGACGAAACTGACACCGCTGGGGGTGAGAACGTCGCGGTGGACGATGTTGCCCGCCACGTCGCCGGCGAAGGCGTTGCCCCGGTAACGCCGGGGAAACGTGTCTCCGGTGTAGATGGTGGCTCCCGTCGCTCCGGAGAAGAAGCCGGTGGAGGCGGTTTGCCGTTCTCTCCCCAGCTCCCGCGCCCGCCGCCGGCGCATCCGGGTGCGGGCCTCGCGCCAAGCCTCGGCAGGTGTGAGCTGGAAGATGCGCTGATCGTGAACGGAGATGAAGCGGGTGACGGGAGGAGCCGTCAGAAAGAGGTTTCGCTGGAGATAGCGCCGCGCCGCCACCACGTGCTGGATGTGTCTTCCCGATTGTGAAAAGAAGCGACGTCCCCACTCGTCGAAGCTCAGTCCGAACCGGGTGGCTCCCGAGGCCGCCTCGAATAGATTCCGGTCCAGGCGAAACCTGAAGTCGGCGTTCAGGACCGAGACCGGTTCGGCGCCGGGCCGGCGGGAGAAGGTGATCTGTCCCGCCTGGCTGTCGTTGGCGGCGTAAATCCAGTTGTCGATGCCGAAGCGCAGGTTGCTGAGCTGGCCCTCCGGGTCCACCAGGATCGTGAACCCGGTGAACAGGGGAGTCGTCTCATCCGCCCGCAGGTCGCCGTCGGTGTCCCGCAGGTAAAGGATGTTCGGCGCCGAGCTCACCAGCAGGCCGTCCTTCCACGGCAGGACACTCTTCACATTGGGCAGGCCTTCGGCAAAAACGGTGGAGTGGTCCACGCGGCCGTCCCCATCCCGGTCTTCCAGCACGCGGACCCGGCTCAGGAACGGCCCCCCCTCGGGAGGCTGGTAGGGATAGTCCCTCATTTCGGCGACCCAGGCCCGTCCCTGTTCGTCGAACGCCAAGTCCACCGGATCGGTCACGTCGGGCTCGGCGGCGAAGATCTCCACCCGGAACTCTTCGCTGATGCGAAAGGTTTCCAGCATTGCCTCCGGAGAGGGCGGAGTCGAGGCGGGGTCCGGCCCGCAGCCGGTATTCATCAAATGCAGGCCGAGAAGCAGGATCAGGGAGCGTTTCATGGGGATTCAGCCGAGTTTTCGAAGCCCGTGCTACCAGCGGACGCCATGACGATCCTTGGGGTATCGGGGGTCCCATTGATGGAGCAGATCGTGCCGGGCCCGGGTGCGTGACACGTTCTCGGCCAGCAAGGCCTTCTTGTCCGGGTCGATCTCGACGCCGAGGCCGGGTCCTGGGGGGAGGGCCATCTTGCCGTCCCGGAACCGGAGCATTCCGCCCCGGATAATGTCCTGAGTGGTCCAAGGATAATGCGAGTCCACGTCGTAGGTGATGTGGGAGATGGCGCAGACCATGTGGACCTGGGTGGCCATGGAGATGCCCAGGTAGTTGTTGCTGTGGCCGGAGCATCCCCATCCCAGAGCCTCGCACGTTGACGCCCAGTGCCGGACGTTGTTGAGCCCGCCCATGTAGTGGGGATCCAGCAACACGATGTCGATGGCTCCCCGGTCGTACCCGGGGCGGATGTGCTCCATGCGGGTGACGCACATGTTGGTGGCCAGGGGAATGGATGTCTGCCTGCGGACCTCGGCCATGCCTTCCTGTCCCCGCGTGGGATCCTCCAGGTATTCCATCCCCAGCGGCTCCAACCGGCGGGCGGCTCTGACCGAGGTGTCCACGCTCCACGACGCGTTCGGGTCGATCCGAAGCTTGGCTTGCGGCATGGCCTCGCGGATGCGCGTCAAGGCTTCGATCTCCAACTCCGGCTTCAGTACGCCCCCCTTGAACTTGCAGGTCGTGAACCCGTGGTCCCGGTGGAAATCCAGGAATTGCTGCGCCATGGCTTCGGGAGTCGTGACGTCCGGTCCGCCCTCCTCCGGAAGGACGAAGAAGTTGTAGGCCGAAAAGGGAGCCTCATCCCGGAAGGGGCCGCCGATCAGATCGACGACCGGCCGGTCGATCACCTTTCCGATCAAGTCCAGGCACGCGATTTCCACCGCGGCCAGGGTTTCGGCGTTGTGCCTCGGCGCGAACTCGGAGCGGTGGGAGAGCCTGCGGCGGAAAAATTCGATCTCGAAGGGGTCTCGTCCCAGCACGGTGTCGCGCGCCGCTTGGAGAGCCTGAAATGCCGCGCCCCCGATTTCGGCGACTCCGGTGTAGCCGTCGGTGGTCTCCAATTCCAGGATCGAGCGTTGGAAGTGAGTGTCGTGGACGTTCCAGGAATTCAGCAGCGCGTAGTCGGGAGACGCCACCAGCGTGGCCTCGAAGGAGCCGATCTTCATCCGGCTCCGGGGGCCGTCGGACCGGGGCCGGCCGCTTCGCTTGACACCGGAGGCCGCCGGCGAAAAGGACAGGGCCATGTCCTCGGCACTGGCCAGTCCCGTCACGCCCGCCGCAGCGGCCATCCAACGCCTCCGGCTCCAGGACCCGTCCAGGTGGTCGACCATCGTCATGTCATCGCAATCGTAATCGCGCACCTGTAGATCCACAAGAGCCGGGCAGGGAAGTGGAGCGACTCTTCGTGGATCTCCATCTGCCGGTCGGCCGAAATGTAGACGATCACCGCCAGCATGCGTTCGTCTCCCACTGTGACCGTCCGGTCGGGAACACCCCTGGGCATGCGGACGAGATCCCCCCGGTCTCGTGAGATGAGTCTTGATTCCTCCCCTCCCCCTCCCTCCCTCCCTCCCTCCCTCCCTCCCTCTTGGGGACAGTCCCCTCCTTGTCAGTTGACTGAATTGGATGGATTATATTGGCACGGCCGCGTTATTCTCGAAGCCTGGAGGCGGGAACATGAAGCGCCGCGAATTCTTTGGACGATCCCTCTGGGGGTCACTGACGGCGGCCCTGGCCGGGGCGGCGCAGGTTCAAGCTCGGGAATTTCCTCCCGGTTACGACGCCTCGGCCGAGTTGGCCTCGGCTGGCTGGAAACCTGTTTTCCTGGATGCCCACCAAGACGACACGCTGATCCGGCTGAGCGACCTCATCATTCCCGAGACCGACACCCCTGGGGCCAAGGCCGCTCTCGTCAACCGCTTCATCGACAAACTCCTGGCCAGCGAGTCCCGGGAAACGCAGAGCCGGTTCCTGGACAGCCTGGCCTGGTTCGACGGGGAGTGCCTGAGACGCTACGGCGCGGCCTTCCTCCACCTTCCCGCCGAGAGCCAACTGGAGTTTCTCAATTTCGTCGCCTATCCCCACAAGCTGGTGACGTGGAAGGACAACCGGTCCGAATTTCCGGGCCACGACCACTTCCTCAATCTGAAAGATTGGATCAGCCGGGCCTTCTACAATTCGGAGGCGGGTCTGAAGGAACTGGGATGGAGCGAAGACGCCATGTCCGGATCCTTCCCCGGTTGTCCGCATCCCGAGGGCTTTCACAAGTGAGCTCCGCCCTGCTCCAGGATCCCCACAGCGAGTTCTTCGACGTGGCCGTGGTGGGGTCGGGCGCCACCGGAGGCTGGGCGGCCAAGGTTCTCTCGGAGGCCAGCCTGAAAGTGGTCCTGCTGGAGGCTGGCCGCAAGGTCTCTCCCCGGGAATTCACCGAACACATGCCCGCCTACAAGCTGGAGTATCGGAACCACTCGCCGGAACTGGCGCGTACGCGTCCCATTCAGAAGGCCTGCTACGCCTGCACCGAGTACAACTACGACTGGTTCGTCAACGATTTGGAGAATCCTTACACCACGCCGAAGGACAAGCCGTTCACCTGGCAGCGCCTGCGAATCGTCGGGGGAAGGAGCATGGTCTGGGGGCGGCAGAGCTATCGTCTCAGCGACCTGGACCTGAAGGCGTCCAGCCACGACGGTTACGGCGACGACTGGCCCCTCGCCTACCGGGAGTTGGTTCCCTATTACGACCGGGTCGAGAAGTACGTCGGCATCAGCGGACAGGCCGAGGGACAGCCGCAATTGCCTGACGGGCAGTTTCTACCCCCCATGGCCATGACCTGCGGAGAACGGCTGCTCCGGAGCCGGGCGCGGGACAAATTCGGCCGCACCCTCACCATCGGGCGGACCGCAGTCCTGACGCAGCCGCTCAACGGACGGGCGGCCTGCCACTATTGCGGTCCCTGCGAAAGGGGCTGTGTGACCGCTTCCTACTTCAACAGCCCGGCCACCACCGTGGCCGACGCCCTGACGAGCGGCAACTGCACGCTCCTCACCGACGCCATCGTCAGCCATGTGGATATGGATCCCTCCAGCAACCGGGCCCGGGGAGTCACCTACGTTCACCGTCACCGGCGCCGGACCTACCAGGTGCGGAGCCGGGCGGTGATTCTGTGCGCCCAGGCTCTGGAGTCGACCCGGATCCTCTTCAACTCGGCGACTCGGAACCACCCCGAGGGTCTCGGCAATTCCAGCGGACTCCTGGGGAAGTACCTCATGGACCACGTGGTGGGTGCCGGAGCGGCGGGCGAGCTGCCCCAGTTCCCGGTCCGGAAGCGGGCGTCGGATCCGCGGCGTCCCAATGGGATCTACATGATCCGGTTCCGGAATCTGGCGGGAGAGAAGAGGCATCCCCGGTTCATCCGGGGCTACGGTTTCCAGGGGGGCAGCTCACCCAGCTTCCGGTTCGACGCCGAAGGCTTCGGAGCGTCCTACAAGGCCGCGGTCAAGGAGGGCTTTTACATGATCCGGCTGAGCGGGTTCGGAGAATCCCTGGCCCGGCTGGACAACTACTGCGAGATCGACCCGGAGAAGAAGGACGCCTGGGGGATCCCGGCCCTCAGGATCCAAATGACCCATGGCCCCAACGAGATGGCCATGATGGAGGACGCCGCCGCTACGGCGGCCGAAATGTTGGAGTCGACCGGGGCACGCAACATCAAGGTCAATGCCCGGACGGCCATGCCCGGCATGGCGATTCACGAAGTGGGGACGGCCCGGATGGGCCACGACCCCGCCAAGTCGGTACTGAACCCCTACAACCAGTGCCACGACATCGACAACCTCCTGGTCACCGATGGCTCCTGTTTCGTGAGCGCCGGTTGCCAGAATCCCACCCTGACCATGATGGCCCTCACGGTCCGGGCCTGCGATCATCTGTTGGAACGGTTCCGCAGGAACGAGGTCTGAGAGCGGAATCCCGCCGGGTTCTTCTGCTGCAGACAACTCCCAGAAAAGGGACAGTTCAGAAAAGGGACAGTCTCCAACTCCCAGCAGAACTCCCAGGAAAGGGACAGTTTCGAAAACTGCGACGACGTCGTTCTGCTGGATCAGATCCCGGATTTGCCTGACCTGAAGACTGATCCCAGTCTCCATCAATACCCGACCCTGCTTCGGGCCGCAACGAAGTGTCCGATTCCGGGACAAAGTGTCCGGTTTTGGACACTGTCCCACTCTTGGCGCCGGTCGTCCAGCGCCGATGGATCCTCGGGCAGCTCCGACTCGCGACGCACAATCCGGAAGGGGAGGATCCGGAAGGGATCAGACTCGAGAACCTCGTTCCGGGGATTGATCTCTTGAGTAATTCCAGTGATCCTCGACGTGCGGTGCCCCCGCGGCACGGTCGACGGCCAGCGGTAAGTCGAGTCTACGTAACGACGGCGTTCGAGCGCTGCTCCCGCAGGGTCTACGGAGGATTTCCCTTAAGTATCTGATAATAATAGAGTTATTTTCTATTCTCTCAAGCCGGATCCCTCATTGAATCCCACGTTCTGAACGGGATTCCATTCGACCATATTGGAGGTCCGTGGACTCCATGGACGAGTTTCGAGGTACTGGACTCTTGGTCCGGCGCCTTGCCTTGGAAGTTGAGACGCGTTTCCGGATCGGTGATATTGGGCCGTCTGCCAAAGCGAGCCTCGGTCGAATCAGATCCCGAACAACCGAGACAGGATCTCCTTTAGCCAAGTGGTCATCGCGACACCGGGATCACCGGCAAGGTCGTAAAGATCCGGTTGCCGGGATCCATTTCCAATGCAACTCCGGTGAACCGCCCCTCGTCCGGGGCACTGCAGCGCACCACTCCCACGAAGTCAGACGTATCAGTCTCGAATATCTCATCAATGAACTTGGCTACTTGACCGTTGCCTGGCAATGGGATCTCTATCTCTTCCAGCACGGCACCCTTTCGCATCAACTGGCAGGTCAGTGTCATCGGGTCCGGTTCCAGGTTGCGGATGGCCGCGCCGGTATTGATTCCTCCTCCTTGGCGGCGAGCTGGAAAGACGGCAGCTGGGACTGATTGGCTGGCGCCGACTCCCGCCACACCGATGGCCGGAGCATTGAAGCGCAGGACCCCACCGAGCGGGCCGTCAGAAACCACTCGTACCGATCCAATCCTCAACGTCCCTTCCCCAGTGGTTGATATCGTTCGCTCGCCCAGGGGCTTGATCTTCGTCCTGATGGTCAAAGCCCCTTCGTCTGTGAGCGCCAGATCCCCTGTCAAGTTCACCACTGAGTCGCCGGCGATGGTATTGCCCTTGGGATCGAAGAAGGAGAGGGTCGGGGTGGCGTCCTCACGGGACACGTTCACCAGCACCACCTCGGAAGTAATGGATTCTCCGTTGGCGAAGTGCGCAAAGTCCAGGCTCGCCGCCCTTTCTTCGGTCGCCACAGGCACGAGGGGTAACGTGGTGAAGATCCGATTGTCGGGATCCATCTCCAGGGCCACTCCGGTGAACATTTCATCGTTCGGAGCAGTGCAACGAACCGAGCCCACGAAATCTGATGTATCGGTCTTGGTGAACAACTCATGGATGAACTTGGCCGTCTGCCCGTTGCCGTCCAGAGAAATGTCCACTACCTCCAATTCCGTGCCGTCTTGTATCAATTGGCAACTCACTACGACCGGGTCGTCTACCAGGTTCCGGATTGCCGCGCCGGTGTTGATACCGCCCTCCTTGCGGCGCGCTGGGAAAATGGCGTCCCGGACAGGTTGGCTGGCGCCTACCCCGGCAACCCCAATCTCCGGAATGTCAAAGCGCAGGACCCCACCGATGGGACCGTCCGCCTCCACCCTCACGGACCCAGTCACCAACTCCCCTTGACCGTGGGTCGATATCGTCAGCTCCCCCAAGGGGTCCATCTTGGTTCGGACGGAAATGGCTCCGTCATGTTGTCTCCCCAAGTCTCCCGTGACATCCACAATCGACTTTCCGGGAATGAGATGTCCCTGTTTGTTGTAGAAGTAGATAGTGGGCCGGATCGGCGCAGCCCCCACATTCACCAACACCAAGTCGGAGGTGATGGAAGCCCCGTTGGCGAAGTGGGCGAAATCCAAACCCGGCATGGGCGTAGACTCCGTCGTGGCCTCAGCGCCAGCGCCCTTGCTGTTTACTGCTCTGACCTGAAACTCATAGGTCGTCCCATTGGTCAAACCCGTGATGGTTATGCTGCGCGCAGTGGCGCCGCCCTCGACTTCCATCCAGGTGCCCCAGCCGGCACCCGACTCGCGATAGCGGACATCGTAGTTGAGGATCGGGTAACCACCGTCGTTCGCCGGCTCATTCCACCGGAGTGTCACGGCCCCATTGCCGCCTCGGGCAGACAATGACGGGGTTCCCGGAACCGCACCTGGCGTCTGGTTGACCATGGACGGCTCACCATCACCGATGTCGTTCACGGCCCGCACTTGAAAGGCATACTCGATCCCGTTGGTCAGACCGGAGATGGTCACTCTGGTTGCGCTCGATCCTCCAGAGACTTCCGTCCATCGGCTGAAACTGCTATTTCCGCCGCCGGCCCTAAAGCGGTACTCGTAGCGGAGGATGCTGGAGCCACCGTCGGCCGCTGTATTCCAGCTCAAGGTGATGCTTCCGTTACCCGCTACGGCCATCAGTCCCACCGGTGCACCAGGAACAGAAGCCGCGCCCACGCAGTTCAGCTCGGCCTCACCGCCAGCGAGGAGCGTCTCAAGCGCATCACGCTCCGCCGGGTCAACGCTCAACTCGTATTCTTGCTTCACGGCGATCACGCGAGCTGCGAACCAGGCGCGGTGTCGGGCCGGCATCCACTCGGCGGCATCCCGGTCACTCTTTTTCGACCGGTTCACCGTCGGGTCTGCGATCGTAAGGTTGTCGAGGTCGCTCGCGATGCCCCGGCGCCTTTCGTCGGCGATCCCGCTGTCGTGGGCCTCCGCGAGAGCGACGATGTGCTCGATGTCCGTTGCAGCGGTCCCCGCCGCTGTAATGTCGAACGCAATGCAGGAATACGGCGTATAGACTTGCCCATCTTTCTTCATGGTCGCCGGCAGCGCCGTGATGATGTCGTCCTCCAGACTTGTGTATCCCGATCCGTAGTCATCGCGATCGTAGCCGTCGCGTGACCGCTCCGCGCAGACCTTCAGCCCACGCCAAGTTTCTGCATCCGGCGGGCACCCCGTGGGGTGCGGGTCATCGGTTCGTTTTTTTGGAATGTACCCTCTGGGGTTCGAGGATGAGTCACAGGCGATGTCGTCGTTGTCCGTGTCGCTCGACCGCTGCCGTTCAAGCCACTCGTAGATGATCCCGGTGCCGTCACGGTTGTCCTTGTATGCTGGTAATCGCAGCCCCTCATCGCGATTCAATGCTTCGGAGCAGGTCAGGTCCCCGTTGCCGTTGCCGTCCCAGTAGGCGAACTCGTCCCGCGATTGCGCCACCGCTGAAGGTCCAGGCCCCAGCAACAGAGCGGCGAGCATCGTGAGCAGGACTCTCGGTTTCCAGTGGCCGGATATTTTTCGGCGACATCCTTCCTGCACCGGCCGGGTTTCTTGTTTCTGCCTGTTCATGAACCCGTCAATGTAACACAGCGTCCGGTGAGGGACGTTGCCGCATCGTCGCGGGTCGGTCTGTGCGGGGACCATAGGAGGCAAACGAGCATGATCGGTGCCGCATTCACACCCCGTCTGCCATGTAACTGAGAAGGAGGGCTCCGGGACACCAAGGTTGCTCCTCGTTGCCGGTTGGAGGAAGATCGGAAACTGAGGAAGTCGAGGCGATGAGCTTCACAAATGGGATCCGGCCTGTGCACCCGGGAGAGATCATGCGGGACGAACTGGATGCTCTTGGCATGTCGGCCAATGCGCTGTCGAAGGCGTTGGGTGTGCCCGTGAATCGAATCGCGGCGATCCTGAACGGGTAGCGGAGTGTAATGGCCAACACGGCATTGCGCCTGGAACGCTACTTCGGGACGACCCCGCAGGTCTGGCCGAACCTGTAGAAGACCTGGGAGCTGCGGCGGGAAGAGATGGAATCTGGCCGTCAGTTTGCCGAGCGTGTCCAGTCCCGGAAAATAGCGTCCTGGTAACCAGCGATGGACCCCTGGTAGAGGAGTTTCATGGAGACCAATCGAAATCAGGCGAGCTCCACCCCTGCGCACCGTCGGATTGAGTCGGTCCTTTATGCCCTCGTAGTGTTCGCGTGTCTCCTCACCCTGCCTGTCATTTACTACGAATGGCACGGAGTCAATTCCAGACTTCTGACTATGGCCGACTGGTGCATCTGGGCGATCTTCGTGTGCGAATACGGAGTCCTTCTGGCACTTGCCCCCGACAGGAGGCGATACATCGTAGGGAACTGGCTGAACGCCGGGATCATTGTTCTGTCCTTCCCCCAACTGCCAGCGATGATGGGATCTGTCCGCCTCGTTCGTTTAACTCGCCTGATTCGACTCTTCTTGGTGGCAACCAAGGGGCTCCGCACGATGAAGGTCGTCGTGAGCCAAAAGAGTTTCGTCTATGTGCTGAGCGTGACAGCGTTGCTTGTGGTGGTGGCGGCTCAGCTTCTCCACATGCTGGAACCCATGCCCGGAGGATTCGCGGATGGGCTGTGGTGGGCGGTAGTCACCACGACTACTGTGGGCTATGGAGATATCACTCCAACGACTGCCGCAGGCCGTTTTGTCGCGGTGATGTTGATGCTGGCGGGCACGGCTCTGATCGCCACAGTTGCGGCTTCGGTGTCTGCCTACTTCGTTGGAGCCGAACGAACGGAAGAGTATGAAGATCTCAAGGCCCGTTTGAGGCGAATCGAACGCATGCTGGAGAAACCCGCCCCACCAGCCTCCGGTCAATCGACACACGCAAGAAGCCACAATGAGGGCGATCCGTCGCCGCCGAACCCCTCACGCCCATGAGTGGAATATATTTTGGTCCGCGACCCGGCACTTGAGCATTTGCTCCCCGGCGAGAGGCGAGAGCGCCCATCCTGGCAGCGGGATGCAGAGTCGCTGGCCGGCCCGAGACAACGGAAAACCTTGGGTGCGTCCACGAGCCTGGCTCGTTCGATGTCGACCGCGATCCACTCATCCAAGTCGTGCCGCACTGGGATCTCCGGGGCCTTGGCACCTTTATCCGAAAATTGCACACTGTCGCTTCACAGAGTGCTTAAAATACCTTCCCGCAGGGATAATTTGGGAAGTGAGCGACCCCCCCGGGGGTGTGGCGTAGATGTAAATTGCGCCACACCCCCGCGCCCCCACCGGGCGGCAAAAAGGGGGGGTCGCTCACTTCTACCACCGTTTTACCCGTGCGGG